>JBJXEZ010000097.1:0-11822 GCA_046153695.1 Saprospiraceae bacterium | reverse complement strand
CGATTGTATTGCGCGTTCTCCCGGATTCGTCGTGTTGGCCGCCCTGCCGGGAAATGTCCAGCCTTCTTTGCCCAACATCGTAATCCCTACCGTACCGACTACATACCCGCAAAACGACATCCAGAACAACTGGGCCAATTCCGCCAGTCTGATTACGAGCAGGTCGTACGGCATCCATTTTATTGGCTTTATCGGGAACGTCTCCCCCGGAGTTTGTGAACTGGACCCTACTTCCTATGAGTACGATATCGACAACAGTTCGCTCTTTTCCAACAATCCGGTCAAAGGCAATTTCAACACCAATACAAATGTCGTCTACGTGGAAATAGACCGTACGGCAAAAGGCGGGACCGTGGAAAAATTTGACGGGCAGTTCATTGGCGTGCCGCCATTTTTGGAAAATATTGAGAAATGGCCCATTCTGCTGACCTCCCGGCAAACGGGCCGCCAACTGATTGTCAGTTTTCCGGAATAGTTTTTCAATGCCGGCCAGCGTAGCGCACACCTATGGAAAGTGCCGAATACGAACCTTTTTTGATACCCGTTGTCTCGTCGAAGGCGGGCAGTGCCTGCCAGCCAAGGCTCAGGCTCCATTGGGCGTTGAACACCCACTGCACACCGGCACCGGCGCTCAACGACCAGTTTACCTGTCGAAGTCCGGCCTTGTACCGTTTTTCAAAACTGCTGAAATAGCCCGCGCTACCGTACACGTACAGGCGTTGCCCGGAAGCCGTCGTCAGGATGCGCCGGATGAGGTAGGCCTGGGTCGGCAGTTCCCAGGTGGTTTGGTCGCGGTCGTCGTTGGCGAGGCGCACCTGCGGGCTTATCTGCCCGACAACGTACCAGCCCGGCGCAAAAAGCGTCGCATAATTGGCCTGTACGGAAAAACGCGTCCGGTCTTCGCCCAACGTGATCCGATTTTGCTGGGTGGAAACCGGAAAGTACAAGCTGCCCTGTACCGTAAATTCGTAGTGATTCAGGAAGGGCACATATCGCAAGCGCAGACCCACTGCCGACAGGGTGTGCGTAGCGGAGCCTAACTCCGGAGCGGGCCCCAGGGCGGCAAACGGCCCCACTTCGGATGCCGGCCCGAAACGCAGATTGGAAAAAATCAGATCCACGCCCGCGCTCAGGCGGTTTTGGCGGGACATCCCGCGTTGCAGCTGCAAAAAGGTAGTCAGGATCGCGGCGCGGTACCCGGCGGTGTCGGCGGTGCGGTAGGTGGCAAAAGAGTTGAAAAAACCTATTTCGGTTTGGCCGTCGGCCACCACAGGTGTCAGCCCGGGGGCTATGGCCAATCCGAGGGAATCTTCGGCGGTATTTTGGGCTGTCGCCCAAATGGGAAGCAGGGCAGCGACGAACAGGATGGTTATTCTCATCGTTTTTGGGGGCAAGTTTAAACAAAATAAGTCAGAACACATCTTGTCCCTTGCCCGGCTGCTGCAATCGAATCATCCCCCCAACACAACCCGCCGCGTCGCCACTTTCCCATCGCCGAACACCCGAAGCCAGTACACGCCCGCAGGCAAATTGGAGGCCTCCAAACGTACGTTCGTGCCGCCCAAGCCGGCAATGCTCCGCAACAGCCGCCCGTCCACCGTGTACAGTTCTACCCACTCGATGGCCTCCTCGGCCGCTATGCTCCAGCCGTCGCTGGCCGGATTCGGCCATACCCGAAGCCCCGCCATCTCGTCCGCTTCGCCCGTGTTCGTGGGCGTACATACCAACTTGTTCAGATAGTCCCAAATCTGGTTGTCCAACACGATGGGAACCGTGCCGCCGTTTGGACCAACGGATCCAGCCTCGCCCTGGCGCACCACCACCCAATGTTTGGACGGCACGACGTGGATTTTCTGGTCATTTTTGCCGAGTGCGGCGTACATATCGTCGGGGGCGTTCGGCACGATGTCGCCAGGCAATACCAACTGGAGGCCCGGCAGCATGAAACTCGGCTGTCCATTGAGCCACCACAGGTAGCCGTAACTTTTGTTCAGCGCTTGCGACGGGTGTGCCATGTCGTACAGGTATTGCTGGTCGTGAAGAAGAGTGTCGCCATCCCAAATGCCGTTGGCCAAAGCCAGCAGACCGTAGCGGGCCATGTCCCGGGCGCGGCCGTACATGACGTGGTTCACCCAAAGTCCGCTCATTCCTGTGCGGTCTAATAGATGGGTTCTTGTGAACATGTTTAGCGTTTTGCCGCTGGCGGCGGCTAACACGTCGTGTACGAGGTGGTAAACCCCGTTGTGATACGCCCAGCGGGTGCCTGCATCGGCTTTATACTTCAGGCAGGCTGGATCGGTGCAATCCACATCTGGCACGCCGTCATCCAGGCCGGAGGTCATACGCAATTGGTCTTGCACGGTGATCAGCGCCTCTTTTGCGGGCGGTGCATTGGTCCAGCCCGCTCCCAGATAAGTGCTTACCGGCGCTTCAATGTCTAACAAGCCCTCCTCCTGGGCTTGTCCTACAAGAAAGGCCGACAGTGATTTGCCCGCCGAAGCCCAATACCAAAACGAATCGCGGGTAAACGCGCCAAAGTATTTTTCCAAAACGATCTTACCGTCCTGTAAGAGGATAAACGACTTGGTGTTACGGTCTTCCAGCATTTGGTACAGGCTGTCGACCCGCTCCGGGCAAAAACCGAGCGTGGTAGGGCTGATGGTTTGCCAGACTATTCCGGTTTTGGGGGGGAAGTACAGGGCCGGCGATTGGGCATGTCCCAGAAATGGCAGCAGGAAAAAAGCCGCAAGCAGGCGAAGTATTTGTTTTTGCATGATCGGTTTTGTTTTTTCAGTATGACAACCAGATTGGCAAAAGGTTTGGTCCTGGAGGCATCACAACTTTCTAAATTCCCAAACTGCCGCTATCGCTACCAGTGTGTACTCCAACGCGATCAGCGTGTAATTTTCTCGAAAGCCGCCGCCTACGTAATGGCTGTACGACAGCGCCGCTGCCGCCGTCCATACTAGCGGAAAACGCCAGGGAGTCAGCAAACCAAGGCCCAACGGCAGCAGGATGTACCAGGGATGCACCGTGGTAGATAAGGCCAGATACAGGGTAGACGCTAACAGGCATTTTTCAGCAAGGCTGACTTCGCGCTTTTTTTTCCTGAAAAAAGCGATGACCAGTACCCCCACAAATACGGTAGCACCGAGGATTGGCCCCAATGTACGCCCGACATCCAGCGTTGGCGGCGCTATGGCTTTGCCGATTGCCTTGAGCAGGTAGTATCCGCTGGCGTTGAACGCAAACTGCCGGAAATACAGGTTGAGGCTGCCCGCCATGTTGGCCAAGATTTCCAGATTGAGGAGTGGTAAAAAAAGTGCTGCGCAAAAAAGCGTGAAATAGCCGAGAAACCGCAGGCCAGCCCGCCAGCCAAGCCAAACGAACACAATAGGCAGGAACAGCAGGGGTACCAATTTGCTCGCCACGGCCAAGGCCCAAAAAAGCGCCCCCCACAGTAAATGCCTGCCCTGCAATGCAACTAAACCCGCCAGCAAAAAACACAACATAGCCCCTTCAAAGTGGCAGTTGCCTGTTATTTCGAGGATGGCAAGCGGGTTGAGCGCGTAGGCGACTGCGGCCTTTTGGGCTGTGCCGTTTTCTTTATTTGAAAAAAGAACCAACATGGCCAATGTGCCTAACTCGCAGGCAAACAGAAACAGTTTCAAAATAAAAACGCCGCCCAGTGTGCTCGTGGGAAAAATTTTGGCGGCCAGCCAAAACACACCCTGACAAACCGGGGGGTACACCGTGTAATACTCGGGTGAGTTTAGTTTTTGAAACAACTCCGGTGTGATGCCGACAAGGTGTGCGGGATTTAGCATAAAAAACACCGGCGGGTGCGCAAACGGATGAATGCCCTGCGCCGCCAGCCGCCCGTCCCACAAGAAGCGGTAAAAATCGTCGGACAGGTTGGGGAGGCTGAACAGGAGCACTGCCCGCAGCAGGACACCTAGGCCTATAAACCAGCGTTGCTCGTCAGCACTGGCCGGGTAACGAAAAAGAAACCAGGCGTATATCGTAAAAAAAGCACCAAAAGCCAGGCTATAGCTGGCAAAATCGCTTCGGCTTGCTCCGTAGCCGAGAAAAACCGTAAGCGGGATCAGGATCGCGCCGACGACCAACCGAACGTCATATACTCGCACGGTGCGCAAGGTATGGTAAGCGTTCAGTTAGGGGTAGACTCTTACCGTGCCGCCTGTCGATTTTCAAAGACAAACTTGTGGTAAGCACCATTTACGGGCACTTCAACGAGTATTTTTTGCATGAAAGCGGTCTTGCCGCGCACTTTGACGATGCCTTGTACCGCCTCGCCGGGATACACGGTATGTTGGCGTAAAAAGCCGTCTTCCGGGATCGTCGGCTCCCGCTGCGGGGGTGGAGCCGTAGCCGACCCGATGATGATGGCCGTATTTACGGAGAAGTCAATCCAGTCTAACGGGTTATAAAAATAATTGTACGTCCAGTCCGGGCGTGACGTGGGACCACTGGGCGTTCCGTCGTCCGACAATTCGGAAATGACCAAAATGAGTGCCACGGTAGCAACTATCACAATTGCTCCGGTCAGCATGTCACGGTTCCGTTTCCATTTGACGTACTCGTTTGCTTCAAATACGCGCAGTGGCTGCGGCACGCCGAAGGCATCGTAACCGGTCACACGCACACCTTCCGGCTGGACCGTGTACGATTCATCGCTGTCGTTGTAGATATACAGTTGCAGGCTCATGTCCTTTTCTCCCCTTGCGCTTAGGCCGGCGGTGATGTCGGCACCGAACTGCTGGGACCGCAAACCGGGTACACCGCGGGTGTACACCGCTTCTGTTTGCCCAGGTTGGGTTGCTGCGGGTTTGAAATAGTAATGGCGGGTACACGCTGCTGCGAGCAGCAGAAAACAAAAACCTAGGAAATACTGTGATTTCATATTCAGGAATGGTTTTGACATGTATTATTTCATTTTAATATGGAGAGTTTGCGGACAGCTACGCCTGCATTAGCCTGTATGACTACGGTGTACAAGCCGTTTTCCAGGTTGCCGACAGGCAGTTCCAGTACGTGTTCTCCTACCGAAAAGCGCAGTCCGTTTTTGGCAAAAACCGTTCTGCCTGCAAGATCGAAAACGTGCAGATTTGCCTCGAAGTCACGCTCGGTATGAAGGAAAATGTTAGTCGTGAGGCCTTCCTGTACGGGGTTGGGAGCCAGTTGCAGGGCGGTCAGGCCCTCAATCGCCTGCACAGAGGAAGTAGTAGGTGTTTTGAAATTGGTCATACGCGAATCGGGGCAAGTGACGTATTCATTGAACGGGCGAACGCGCCAAAAATAGGTACGGTTTGGCAGCAAGTTAGTCAGCAATTTAGACGTCCCGGTGACAATGTGCGATTGGGCATTGGGTGAATCGAATGCACTGACGATATCCGTTTCCACCAGGTAGTAAGTAGCCCCTGCCACAGCCTTCCACTGGAGCAACACCTCGTCGTAGAACGGGACGGTTGTCGAATTAACGGGCGCGGTGAGTAGATCTGTCGGCGTGTTGATCTGGGTAGCAACTGGTGTAAACGTGTTATTCAGGTAGTTTCTGGCTGAATTTGCGCGGTCAGCGATCACAACATTTCGCTGTTGAGGGGTAAAAGCGTATGAGGTGCAGTAGTTGAAATAGCCCATCATGTTGTTTTCCATGGGGTCTACCAGCGTACCGTTGGGGTCTTTGGCACCGCCGGAGTAAGTGCATGTCTGGCTTCCATACCCAAAGTTGTAATCGGGCGGTGTGTCGCATAATTTGTCGGCGGCCACGGTGCAGTTGGTTTGGTTCACTAATTCCGTTGGAGAACCGCCGGGTGAAATTGAGGGAGCAATCGGCCAGCCGGGGAAGGTCGAATCGAAGGGCTTGCTTTCCCAGCCGAGAAATGTGTGATCCAGGCTGTAAAAATGGCCGAACTCATGGGGCAAGGTCGAGTTGTTGCTCACTCCGCTGATCTGATCGCGGCGACAAACCACCCAATCGCGTGTCGGGCTGTAATACGCTAATGTGATCCCGGGCTGGCTGCTACCTGGCACGGCTACATCCACGATGTACACATTCATCGCATTGGGTTGGCGTTGGGCATTCATTGTGGACCAAGCCGATTGGTTGGTGTAGATGTTGTTGTTGTTCAGGTTGTAATTAAAGATGGTGCCGTAAGTTTGGTGTGAGCGCAGATAAAAACGGAAATCCATCAGAGCAAACGCCGTGTTCAGAGCGCACAGTTGATCCAGAACGAGCGCTTCGCGCACTTTGCCGGCACCGCTGGCATTACCCACCAGGTGGAAATGTACCGGGATATACTGGATTGCTCCGCGGTCAGATACGGCAGGCCCGTTATTCGACTTTTCAATATTTTCCAATAATCGATCCTCGTACAATTGCTGGTCCTGGAACGACGTGCCGCATACGCCATTCTGCTCCTGAGCAGCGATAACGGTGGCAAACAGAAGGCTGGCAGACAGGATAAAAACAAATTTTTTCATGATCGGATGACGGATTGGTTTGGGCCAAGGTGTCTAAATTACGCTCGGCGGTTTTTGTAGGCTGCAAAAATAGGCTATGCCTGTTATATGGATTGTCCGCTGCTGTTCTTTGGCTAACATTGTCAAACTAAATACTACAAAATGGCTGAAAAAGTATGTTGGCACAGTTTTGTCAAAACTCAAGCCCAATGGAACATAATCTTGTTGTCGAACGTTATTTGTCTGATAATTTTGCAGACAACTCGAATACTGGAAGCGTTCGGAATATAATTTCAAGTACATTTGCAAAGGCACAAGGCCGATAGGCGGGATGACCACAAAACGGCACTATAAAAATCCAATGCCATGACTACATACATCAAGTACACAGCCTATTGGGGGTTGCTTCTTTCCATGTTTGTTTCCCCGTTTTGGGCGGCAGGGCAACAGGCGGCTAAACCTAAAACCGTCTTTGAGTATATCACCGGATCCGAAGGTATTGCGCTTACCCTCGAAACCGACCTCACCACCATTTTGGAAACCCGGTACAGTACAGACTACCACGCCGGTAAACTTACCCTTGCCGATGGGAAATATTTCCAGGTGAAGGTCCAACCCAAAGGCAAATACCGTCGAAAAAACGCGGAGGTGCCTCCGCTCAAAATCAAATTTGCAAAAAAAGCGCTGACTCAAATGGGTTTGGATACCCTGAACGAGGTCAGGTTGGTGTTGCCTACGGCAGACAGCCACAAAGGCGACCGCCTGTTGATAAAAGAGTACCTGATTTACAGGATGTTTGAGCGGCTGACAAACAATTGTGTGCGTGCCCGCTTGATCAAAATTTCCCTGCGCGACAACCATGTGGAAGCGTCTAGCAAAGAAATGTACGGCCTGTTGGTGGAAGACAATGAAGAAACAGCAGCCCGGTTGCATGGTGTGGAGATCGAACAGTTCGGCCTGCCCTTTGATAGTATGGTGGCCGAGCAAGCGGCTTTGGTAACCATGTTTCAATACATGATCGGAAATACAGACTGGGACGCAGCCATGCTGCGAAACGTCCGGCTCATCCGGCCCTACAACTCCGAAAAAATCCTGTTGACTCCGTACGATTTCGACTTTTCCGGACTCGTGGCCGCGCCTTACGCCAGCCCGGCATCCGAAAGCGGGCTACGCACCGTACGCGATCGGTTTTTGATGGCAAACGGCCTGCCCAAAGCCCCGCTACGGCAAGCTGCGCAAACACTGAAAAACGCCCAACGCGATCTGACTGACTTGTGTTACAACAAACTGATGCCCCGCGATATTAGCAACGAAATGGTGCGGTACCTCGACACCTTTTTTGACAGTATCGACAAGAGTTTTGATGTCCCGGTTCGGGTGGTTGCGATGCCTGCCGACTAAGTACCGATGAAATAATAACCTCCCGGTTTGGAGGAGGATAATTTGGTGGCAGACAAGGCGCGAGGAAGGCGCATAGTAGGGCTACGCAACTGACGAGCAACGCAGAATGCCGCCCAATTAGCCCTTCCAAATCGGGAGGTTATTATTTCATCGGTACTAAGAGCGTGTTGAGGATTTTTCAACCTGGTGTAAAATAATCCATCTTGCTCTTACCTTTGCCCCGCCCCGGAGGAGTGGCAGAGCGGTTGAATGCACTGGTCTTGAAAACCGGCGTACTCGTAAGGGTACCGGGGGTTCGAATCCCTCCTCCTCCGCAAAATTGGTAGTTTCGGCTCAAACGTTGTGACAAATATGTTGAGCCGAAAAAGGCACATGGACATGGGCTGTAATGAATTCGGGCACGACTTGAAACCAGGTCGTGCCCGAAAACATTTCAGGTGTTCCGCAAATGCTCTAAAAAACGATGATCTGCGCGGAATTCACATTGCGGCCATGAGACACACTTACCAGGTAGGTATGCCCACTGGTGAGGTTGTTGAAAATAGCGCCTGTAAGCGGTGTGAAAAACTGTTGCACCGGTTGTTGGGTGGTCACGTTGAACAAAACAACGAACGAAAGATTGCCCGGAGGGTTAGTGACCCAGCTGGCATTGAGTACGCCTGGAGCGGTTTGCCAGAGTGTGATGGCGCCTACATCTTTGCATTTGCCCAACTGAGACAAAGGCATGTTTGATTTTGCCTGCACTTCCGGGCTAAAAACAGCAGCGCTGGCAAGCAGGAGGAGGACGAGGGCACTCTTGATGAACTTGGACATGGTGAACGAATTTATAAGGTGAAAAAAATGTGCATCATGTGGATCTACTTTTTTGATCCGCAGTGCAAAAGTCACCCCCGCCCATGTTGTAAAAAAGAACACTGTTTTGGCGTTTTACCGGTATAAAAACAACCCTTCCAAGCGCAATTGCGCTTGGAAGGGTTGTTTTTATACCGGTTTACCTCGAATACCCCTGGTAAAAAAGGAACAAAAAAAGGTTTTTTTTCTACGAGCAGGTGGGGTCGGGATAGATTCAGTACCGCCATTCTCTGAACGATCGAGCCTTATCAATGAGCCAACTCCGCTCTGCAACTAACTTTTTAGCGTTGATTCGACGGATCAGTTGATCCGAGCGTACAGCATCCATTGTTTTTGGGGAAAGACTGAGTTGACGCACGAAATTGATGAAATTCGCGAAGCGCTCATGCCGATCTTTGGAAAGCAACTTGTCGCCTGCTCTGCTGATAAACATTTTGAACGCGTCAATTTTGTAGGGCAGCAGTTCCGATCCCAGTTCAAAATAAATTTTCAACTCCAGCGCGCGAGCCAAGAGCTGGTAAAACGAGTAGGAAGAGCCAAACGGAATGATATCCAATGCTTCATCGTACTTTTTCTCCTCAAACAGGCAAAGGGCTTTATTCATCCGAAAAAAATCCTGTGTCTCATTTTCACCGATGATCAGCCCTTTGTGGCTGTCAACAAACGCATTGGCCCAGGAAATGTCGTGTAGGTCAAGCGCGATCCGCGTAATGCTTAAAGCCGAATTTGACGGAATTTTACCTTCGTAATAAAAATACCCTCGAGCCAGATTGTCCTTTTGTATCTGAAATAAAGTCGGGCGGAGTTCCTCATTCCCCGCATCAATCAGGATGGTACATACACCACGTATGTAGGCATAAAATTCTTGTAAATGCTGGGGACTAATAAATGGTTCTTGATCTCGCAATGTGTTGAGCAACTCTTCAAAATCGCTAATTACCGGACCCGGTGCATTCAGAATTGCATGAATTCTCCAGGTTATTGGGAGAAGACTGCCTGAATTCTGGAAGGATTTAGGTATTTCCCATAACTCCTGAGTTGGAGCCAAAGACGATTCCGGAAGAATTGTAACCTTTTGTTGCAGCAATAAGCGGTTGAGCATTTCCAACCGTTGTGCGTAGTAGTACCGATCAAGATGGAAAAGTACATCTGGAATACCCAAATCCCCTTTTGCCTTGTTGTATGTGCTGTGCCACTCGTGTTCTTCCAACGCTACATGTAGCCTGAACAAATAGTTGGTTAGCGACTCAGGCTCTGTAGATGCAACTAATTCTTGCGTTTTTTCAAGTGCCTGCTTGTATTTTCCCTCCAAGCCACGCCAGCGCATTTCCACAGCAAAATCAAGCAAGTGCTCCTGTTCCTCTCGATTGTTCAGGTAGCGCTGTGTGAGGAGAAAAGTCTGGAGCAGTTTTTTGAATTCCGAAATCAGCTTGTCTAATTTTCCTTTTACAGCAACACTGTTCGGAAAAACCAGTTCGTATAACCGGTCTTTTGTCAGCGTATCTGCCGGATTTGACTCTTTTCGAGTCGCTTCAAATACTTGAAAAAGAACCTTTATCTCTGCAGCATGGCGGCCGTTGTTGAAGTAGGAGCTGTCCAGAAATGCACGGAATGCTTCGTTCTCTTCTGGCGAAAAGGTCTCAAGCACCTCATAAACAAATGTGTTGACCATACCAGCCTCAGTGGAAAAAGTAAAAAAAAGTGTTACACTTTGTAAAAAAGCGGTGGCTTAGATTTGCAACCGTATTTGAATCCCAAGATTAAATTGAAAACGCAAAAATGGGCAATACGCTTGCTTGTTGGAGTTTTTTTAAACAGAATATGCAACCATTCAAACACTTTCTAATTCATGATGCAGCGAATAAACAAAACTGTAGTGCTTCTTTTTATGGCCCTGAGCAGCTCGCTTCAGGCCGTGTCTACAGTCATCGAACCGACAAACCCCACTCCAGTATCTACATCCGAACTGGTTTGCAACCTACCGCCCCCATCTTTCTTCAGTACGCTACAAGTGGGGCCTACATGGGCCAATGTAGGGTGGAGTGCCGTCCCTGGTGCTTTTGCATACCGTATTATTACATCGGAGGCTGCCACAGGCATTGTAGTGGACAATAGCATTGTTCCAGCGTTCGTCGCTGGACTTACGATTGATAGTCTGACTCCTAATACAGTATATGTGTCGCGTATATGGTCTGTTTGTTCGAATGGCCAAAACGGAAATGGCCACAATACAACCGGTCCAACTACGATAATTCTCGATATTGTAAGCGGAGGGTATACTGCGCCACAAGGCTGTTTGATGGAAACATGCTTGTTGGATACACTAAACGATGTATGCACATTCTCCTGGAACTCCAATGTCAACACCTACTTTAAGGTTCGCCCAGTAACCGGTGTCGGCGAACGATTTTTCATGTTGAGAGCCGACGGTGATAACCTGAATTTTTACCCGGATGATAATTTAAATAGCCCCTACTCCTTCGAAAAAGTAAATAACCAAGCCATACGAATTTTCCATACCAAGTTTAGCAAGGATACTATTGCCAACGTTTCGGCAAATCGAGACAATTTGTTGTGGCAAGGCAGCTTGTTCCGCCAAATCCTCACTGAAAATAATTTTGATTATACAATCGCTCGCCTTGATGTTTGCCCCGAAGGAAAATCTGGCGAACCCATTTCCTGGAGCAAAGAGGCTATACAACTTTCTCCTGCCGCCTATGTTGTTGCCGCCCCCAACCCCTTCACGGATCAATTGGATGTACGCATCAATTTCCCGATCCCAAGCGAGCAGGTAACGATTCGTCTATTCAATATTCAAGGCCAGGAGGTTTCCTTCCAACAGGAAAAGGGCGGGCTGCAAACGTACAGCCTCCCGACCACAGACCTACAGCCTGGGGTTTACTTCCTGCGGGTAGAATCGGCAGGACAGACGCATACTACTAAAGTGGTGAAAACGCGTTAAACAGCACGCTCAATAGTACATTTGCCTCGGCGCTATTGCCCAGGCATTCAGGATTGCCGCAAGTCACACTACTGGTTATTTTCTAATCTACTGCAAAAGCAGGGCGTTTTTTGAAAGTCAAATT
>JBJXEZ010000164.1:0-16777 GCA_046153695.1 Saprospiraceae bacterium | reverse complement strand
CGGCGGCATACACGGCGGGCGGCGAATCCCAGGTGAGCCAGTAGCCGCGCTGGAATTTGGAGATGCGCTCCACGTCGCCGTGCCCGCTGAAGTAGATGACGGCCTGGTCACCGGGTTTGCAGTCGCTCACCAAACCGCCCAGCGCCGCGATGATTTTGCCGGCAGTGGCATCCGAGTTGAGCAGTACCTGGATGTTCGCCTCCGGCAAACTTCCGCCCGCAGGCGAGCGCAGCCAGTCGGCAAACGTCGCCGCATCGCGGTCGGCGAAACGCAGGTCGGGGATGGTGGGGGACTGGTAGTCGGAGATGCCGATGACGACGGCGCGGAGCCTCCCCCCGGCCCCCTCCAAAGCAGAGGGAGCGGAGAGGGGCGTGGCACCTTTTTCCCCTCCTTTCGAGGGGCTGGGGGAGGCCGTTTGGGCGGAGAGGAGATGCCCCGACAAGCAGGCGAGGAGAAGCAGAAAATTTTTTATCATGGTGGTCATGTAGTGCTTTGATGATTCGAGTAATGGGTTCTTTCAGGGTTACAAACCAAATTGCACCCTTACCGCTTGTCCACCACCACTTTCCCGTCCTTCATCACCCAGCGTACGCCTTTGACGACGACCTGGATGTCGGCCAGCGGGTCGCCGGACACCGCCACAATATCGGCCAAAAAATCGGGCGCCACGGCGCCCAGTTCGGTTTCCATGCCAAGCAGGGCCGCGCCGTTGGTTGTGGCGGTTTGCAGGGCTTGAGCGGGTGTCATGCCGGCCTTGACGAACCACTCCAGTTCGCGGGTATTTTCCCCAAAGCCGGTGAACAGCGCATCGGAACCCATCGCAATTTTTACGTTACACTTGATGGCCAGTCGTACGGACTCGAGGTTGCGGGCGATGAAGCCGTGCAGCCCTGCCACCACCGCGTCGTCGTAGCCGTATTCGTCGCGGTGGTCGGCATAGTAGCGGTTGTGGTCCACGGTGGGCACGTAAAATGTGCCGCGCCGGGCCATTTCCTGAAAGATTTCGGCATCCACATCGGTGGCGTGCTCGATGGTGGTGGCACCGGCGCGTACCGCGTCGCGGGCACCGGCGGGGCCATAGGAGTGGATGGCCACGCGTTTGCCGGCGTTTGAGGCTACCTCCACGGCGGCTTTCATTTCCTCGTAGGTGTAGGTCTGGTTGCCGCTCACGTCGCTGTCGCTGCCGGTGGAACCGTACATTTTGATCCAGTCCACACCGGCGGCCAGTTCACGGCGCGCCACTTTTTGGACCTCCTCCACCCCGTCGGCCAGGCCCGGGTCGAGTTCGGAAGTCCAGGGGTCGAAGGGGCGGTTTGTGATGTGCAGCCCGTGCCCGGCTACGAACATACGCGGCCCGGACATGGCACCGCGATTGATGAGATTGCGCATGGCCAGGTCCATGCCGTCCCAGGAACCGAGGTCGCGGATAGTAGTCACGCCGCACTCAAGTGTTTTTCGGGCGCTTTCCTGCGCGAGGTACACCAGCACTGCGGCTTTGGAATGCTGAAGCGCTGCCCAGGGGGTGCTGCCTTGTTCTTTGTCCCAGAAATAAGTGATGTGGGTGTGCGCGTCAATCATGCCCGGGATGCCGGTGAGCGGGCGCAGGTCGGTCACGACGGCGCCGGGTGGGACTGCCTTATCGCCGGAGCCGACGGTTTTGATGCGGTTGCCTTCGATCACGACGACGGCATCGGGGATGACCTGCCCTTGTCCGGTGACGAGTTTTCCGAAACGCAGGGTGGTGATTTGAGCGGAAAGGATAAGTCCGCCAAAGGTGAGCAGCAAGCAGGTAAGGAGGATGTTTTTCATTGTTGAAAACAAGTTTTAAAAAAGAAGGGAAGCAAAGCACGTATTTTTGCAAACGATTCAACAAAGTGACGCACCATGAAAAAGCGCGACAAGATACTTCAGGAAGCCAAAACCCGTCTGGTAGCGGCTTTCGGCGATAAGATCAAGGATGTCATCCTGTTCGGGTCGCGGGCGTGGGGCAAGCCGCACCGCTGGTCGGACTGGGATTTTGTGGTGGTGGTTCGGGGGGAGTATGATTGGCAGTTCCGTCGTGCTATTTGGGATATAATGGCAGACATTGATCTGGATTATGAAATTTTTACTCAAACGCTCGTCGTTTCCGTCGAGGAATTGAAAAGCACTTTTCGCGGCTATGAACCAGTTTTTGTAAAAGCGCTTTCACAAGGTATTTACGCATGATTACTCCAGAGAAGCGCAACTATTTGATTTCAATGCGTCTGCAACAAGCAGAAGAGTGTATTTCAGATGCAGAACATTGCGTGGTTACTCTCCGGTTGGTATTGGCGACCAATCGGGTTTATTATGGAATGTTTTATGCCATGCTGGCACTTGGCGTGTTGCGGCAATTCGAGACCTCGAAGCATATGCAAATGATAGGCTGGTTCAATAAAAATTTTGTTCATACAGGCATATTGCCCAAACACTTTGGTCGAATGGTCAAAAAGGCTTTTGAAGCGAGGACTGGTTCGGATTACCATATCAACGAAGTTCCAACCGAATCCGACCTCGAAGTGATGCTCGCCGACATGAAACTCTTCATCACCACCATTAAAGCCTGGATCGAAGCCAATCCCGCCACATAGCCTATTTTTTCCCCTCCGGGAAATGCTTCGCCAACAACGCCGCAAACCGTTTCGTCTTCCGTATTTTTTTGAATAGCGGTTCTTCCAATATTGGTCCTGGAATCGGATACCAGTTGTCCAGCGCTTTTTCGAGGCAGTCCAGTGCAGCGGTGGTGTCGCCCTTTTTCGCGTACAGACAGGCCAGCCCGTACCAGCCTTTGGCGCTGTTTTGTCGCCGCCACTCCAGCGCCTGACGGAAGCGCTGCTCCGCCTCGGGCAGACGGTTTTGGCTGAGGAGGAAATGCCCGTACAGGGCGCACGACTCTTCCATCGGCTCCACCTGATCCAGCGCATTCGCTCCCCGCGAGACCATTGCTTTTTGGAAATACGCTTCGGCTTCCACAGTGTTGCCGGCAGCAGCGGCTATGTTCCCGAGCCAGGCATCTGCCAGCGAAAAGTATGCGTTGCCGGCATTGTCGAGGGCAAACACGCCGCGGAACCGCTGCTCCGCTTCCGCCGTTCGGCCGAAGGCAAACAGGGTTTTTGCTTCGTTCAGGTTGGCGATCACATGGTAGAACGGATACCCGCGCAGGGAGTCAGCCAGCCCGAGGTACGATTGGGCCAAGTCATACCGATGGTAATCGTACAGTCCGTTTAAAAGCCGGGCGACGATGCCCGCCTTGTTGTTTACGTCCGTCTGTTCAGACATTAGGAGGCCACGACTGGTGGTGTACCCCTGTTGGAAATCGCGCATTTTGAAACAGGATGCGATTAAATATTCGTTTGTCCAGAGTTCATGGGTCAACTGTTGCGCCTTCTTCAGCCATTCCACGGCTTTGGGATATTCTCCCCGCATCCAATACGTGACACCCATGGTGCCATACCCGCTGTACAAGGCGGGCTTGATGGCGATCATTTTGCGGCAAATATCCAACGTCTCATCCGTTCGGTTTTGCCATTGGCGCAGCCAGGCCAGGCGTTCCAGCACGATATACGATTCGGGATGACGTTCCGCCGCCAGCAATAGCCATTTTTCACCAGTGCGGTAGTTGTTTGTGGAAACATTGTACTCGTAGAACAAGTCGAGATAGGGCAACAGCCACTGCGGAGCCTGTTCCATGGCTTTTTGGCAGTAAACATCCACAGAATCTGTACGAGTCGGGTTGGCATTAAAAAACGAGAGGGCCAAGGCATGGTACAGGTAAGCAGCCTGCGGTTCCAGCCCGATGGCTTCCCGCAGCAGTCCCCGAGCCCGGTCGCGTTCGGTTTCGCGTTGTACCGGGTTAGTCTCCATATCGGCGACGTTCCGCAGGTGCAGGTACGATTCGAAGTACCGTTTTTTGGACAGCAGGGTATTGCGCATGTAGTGGCCCTCGCCGAGCAGTTCGAGCGCCCGCTCGAGGTAGCGCGGGTAGTCGGCATATCTGGCGGGGTTGGTGCGCCAAATGTTCACTTCATTGGGGTCGCCTTCGAGCAGGGCGTTGAGGGCTTGCTGCACCTCATCGTACAGTGCGGCAGCGAGGTTGCGGCGCATGAGGTTTCGGATGGGAAGCAGATCACTTCGGTTCAGGGCATACTGGTAGAGCGCGTACGCAGAGGAGTCGGCTGGTTCGATGAGATGCCCTCGCTCAATGGCCAATTTGAACGATTCGTACAGGGCTGCAGATACCGAGTCGGCATTTGCCAGCAGCGCATCTTCCATCCCTTTGGATTTGGCGGCCATCAGGTTGGGCGACATGCTCAACTTGTGTTTTCTCAGCGAGTCCAGCGTGCCGGCATCTACCCGGGCGAGCACGGATTTGAGGTCGCCGGACACAAACGGCACCTGAATGTTGGGTGCCGTTTCGGCGGGCACCCAATCCCCGAGGTAGCGGTCGAGTTCGCGCAGGGTAACCATGCCGTCGCCGCTCGCGTCGGCTAAGCCCGTCAGCCCTTCCACGAGGTGAAAAGAAAATGCGCCGCGACCATCACCCCATTGCGTGCTTTCGAGTGAAAACTCGTCGGGCTGGCAAGACATGATCTTGATCTCTCCGGCAAATTGCTCCCGCAATGCCAATGCCGTAGCCTGTGCACCGCCGGTATTGGCTCCCGCGAGTTTTCCGGCATGGCAGGCATCGGTGATCACGAGCACCCGGGCCTTGTTCTTTTGGACGAGGGTTTCCACCACGTCCTTCAGATAGCCGACGCTAAAAGCCCCCATGACGTAGTTGTTGGCCGGGGACTCATGCACCAGCAGAAATCCATTTTGACGCAACGTTCGGGTTTCCACGTCGCCGTGGCCGGAGAAGTAGAAAATGACCTGATCGTCGGGTTTGGTTTCATCCATCAGCCATTCCAACGCGCCGAGCAGCGCTCCGCCGGTGGCTTTTGCATTGATGAGCAGCTGTACGTTCTCCGCCGGGACGCTGCCGCCGGCAGGGCTTTTCAGCCATGCGGCAAATGCTTCGGCATCGCTATGTGCGAACTGGAGGTCGTGAATGGCGGGGGACTGGTAGTCGGAGATGCCCACGACGACGGCTCTGGTCGAGTTTTGAGTTTTTGGTGTTGAGTTTTGAGATGGGAGCGGCGTGGCGCCTTTTTCCGTTTGCGCGGAGAGCAGGCCGGTCAGCAGAAGCAAGAACAAGACGATGATCTTCATGTTTCAAAATAATTGGTTTACGGCGGCACGCACAAAGCGTGTATTTTTGCAAACGATTCTAACTACATTCGACGCAGCATGAAAAAGCGCGACAAGATACTTCAGGAAGCGAAAGCCCGCTTGGTGGCGGCCTTTGGCGACAAGATCAAGGACGTCATCCTGTTCGGTTCGCGGGCATGGGGGCGGCCGCACCGGTGGTCGGACTGGGATTTCGTGGTGGTGGTTCGGGGGGACAGCGGATATGACTGGAAGACTGAGCAACAAATCCGCTATGTTATGTTTGAACTTGACAATGAATACGAAATTCTGACCCAAACGCTGGTAATTACAGAAGACGAACTCGCTCATACGCTTCGTGGCGCACAGCCTATTTTTCAAAAGGCGATTTCAGAAGGTATCCACGCATGATAGACCCAACACAACGCTCTGCACTCATCAAACTTCGCCTCGAACAAGCCGACGATGCCATTGGTGTGGCAGAATTGCTTGTTCAAAACAACGCTTGGCCAACCGCGCTCAACAGGGTCTATTATGGTATGTTCTACGCGGTGATGGCACTTGCGCTGCGAGACAATTTTCAGACTTCCAAACACGGCCAATTGATCGGCTGGTTCAACAAAAACTATGTGGCAACTGGTATTTTTGACCCAACACTGTCCCGAATGCTTCAAGAATCTTTTCATTGCCGCAACGATGCCGACTATGAAATCAAGCCTTTGCCTGATCTGGAGGAAATCAAACGGATGCTCACCGACATGAAACTCTTCATCTCCACCATCAAAGCCTGGATCGAAGCCAATCCGGCCACATAGCCGGTTTTTCTTTCCCGGCCACCGCGATGTTTTTTTGAACACGCTCCCAAATTGATCCCCAACTTGTCGAGTGTGTTAGCAGCCATCGGTGGACAATATTTACCTACCCGCCCAGCCGGAGGCGCAATCTCCGAGCACATCATTTTTACTGGAATATCCGATCCAGCTCCGTGTGGCTGAGCACGGAGGTCGTTTCGGAAATCGGATACCCCTTCGGCACCGGGCTGACGACAAAGTTCCGGGTGGTGCCAAGGTCTTGCTGGGCGATAAAAAAACCTTTTCCCGGGTTGGGCGTGGTGGAATATTTGATTTCGATCAGCACTTGCGGGGTGCCACTGAACGTGACAACGATGTCGGCTTCTGTGCCATCGTGGGTTCGATAAAAGTACATGTCCGCACGCGGCGGCAGCCGGGCTGCAATCTCCTGAACGATGTACGCCTCCCAAGATGCGCCAAGAGCCGGATTGCTCTGCAGGTCCCGAAAATTTGCCAGTCGCAGCAACGCATGGAGCAAACCGGTATCGCGCAAATAGATTTTTGGGGTCTTGACCAACCGCTTTTGTGTGTTGGCAAACCAAGGTTGCAGGTGCCTGACAAGAAAGGCCGATTCCAAAAAGTCCAAGTACTTTCGCACCGTGGGCACGCTGATGTCCAAGGAATTGGCCAAGGCACTTGTGTTGAGCAATTGCCCGTTGAGGTGCGCGACCATTGTCCACAACCGCCGAATCATCATGGGATCGGCTCGGAGGCCGAGCAAGGGTAGGTCGCGTTCGAGATAGCAGCGAATGAAATTTTCCCGCCAATCCAAACTCTCCGTATCGCCCGCTGCCAGCAGTGATTCAGGGAAGCCGCCCCGGAGCCAGTGTTGCCGATAATCCAAAGACTCCGGCAGCTCAGCCATCGTAAACGGCTGCATCTCGAAGTACGCCACACGCCCGGCCAAGGACTCGGATGTGTCGCGGATGAGCTCCGGCGATGCCGAACCCAGCAAGACGAACCGGCCCGGCTCCCGCTGACGATCAATCAAACTGCGCAACAGGGGAAAAAGCGCCGGAACCCGCTGAACCTCGTCCAAAATGACAGTCTGATCGCGCAATTGATCCAACGCTAATGTGGGATTGGCCAATTGGTGATAATCGTCGGGGTTTTCCAAGTCGAAATAAACGGCCTGCTTGGGCAGCTGCGCGGCAATGTGCGCGGCAATGGAGGTTTTGCCAACCTGGCGCGGGCCTACAATGACCACGACCGGATTGGCACCAACTAATTTTGTAATCTCTTTTTCCGCCAACCGCGGGAGGTAGTTCGCCATTCTATGCCGATATTTTAAAATAAAACTTTAAATTTTCGGGGTAAATGTAAGTCGCGCCGCGTATTTATACTTCGCGCTGCGAAGTTTTGTGCATGGCCTTCGGCCTAATATTTTGATTAGCAGCGCTCAGCACGACAAAAGCGGCTTCGCACCTTGCGGTGCGAGGTATATCAAAACCTCCTACCTTCGCCATCTCGCAAACCCGTACCCGCACAACCGCCGCACGAACTATGTCTATGCGCCTTGCCGCCCTGTTTGTCTCGCTACTCCTTTTGCTCGCCGCGCCTGCCCTGTACGCCCAGCAAGCCCTCTCCGAAAACGCCCGCATCAGCCTGATGACCGTGGCCCAGGGCGATATGCTATACAGCACTTTTGGCCACAGCGCTATACGTGTATATGACCCCGCCCTGCCACTCGACACCTGCTACAACTACGGCACTTTCAACTTCGACGAACCAAATTTCCTGCTCAAATTCTGTCGGGGAAAGCTCCGGTACTACCTCGATATCGAATCGTACCGCTCTTTTGAGTACAGCAACTTGTACTACCACCGTCCCATGCGCGAGCAAGTGCTCAATCTCACGCTTGAAAAACGCCAGCGCCTGTTCGACCTCCTGCGGGAAAATGCCCTCGAAGCGAACAAATACTATATGTATGATTTCTTCTACGACAACTGCGCCACTCGTATCCGTGACATCGTAAAAGAGACCTTTTTTCACCAGATAGCCTTCGACACAAGCGCTTTACCGCTCGGCACCAGCATGCGCCACCTCCTGCGCCCCTTTCTCGCCGACATGCCCTGGACGCAGTTCGGCATCGACCTCGCTATCGGCCAACCCGCAGACCGGGTAGCACTCGCCCAGGATTACATGTTCCTGCCCGATTATGTACACGACTTGTTTGCCAAAGCAAAAATCAACGACAGCACCAGCCTCGTGGCCTTGGAAACCAACATTCCTCCCATGCCGCTGCCCGCTCGTGCCGCCTACCGCCCCGGCTTTCTCGGCAACCCACTCTGGGTGATGTGTCTCGTGGCTGTCATCGGTTTGCTCAGCATGACTAACCGACGTGCAGAGCGTATTTTCGATGTGCTTTTCTGGTTTGTACTCGGCCTCGCCGGCCTTGTTCTGCTGTTGCTGTGGGCAGCCACAGACCACAGCACTACCAAAATGAATTGGAATATGCTGTGGGCGGTGCCTACCCACCTCCTGTTTTTTTGGCGATTCAAGCGTACCGAACTGACCGAGAACTACTTCATGGCCACCGGGGCATTGGCCCTGTTGTTGCTGTTGTTTTGGGGCTTTGTGCCGCAAGACCTGCCCGAGGCTGCGTTGCCCATCGTGGTGCTGGTTGTGTTAAAGTCGTTTTTCCGGCGGCTCAGGAACGAGGAGAATTAAGTTGGCCACCTTGCAAACCGTTACTACCTGCGAGAAAGCTGCGTTTTTGGCGTGATTTTTTCTGTAAAAACGGGCCTCAGCATACGCCTTTCCTTTCGATAGACGGATGCTGACAGTGCTTTTTTTTCTAATAATACTAGCTGCTCATCCCATGCACAAACGTTACCGATTTGCCTTCGTGCCTGTCTTCCTGTGGGCCGCCTCCCTGGCGGCTCAAATCAGCGAAGGCGGCCTTCCACCCAGTTTTCTGCCCGAAAACGCTGCGTTTTTTTCCACACAACCCGTAAAACCTCCGCTCGAACTTGCTGCTCCGGACGCAAAAAAACTGCTCGCCGATGATGCCCTCAATCCGGAACGAAGCCGGTTCGCTGTTCCACTCGATCCCGTAGACATCAGCCCTGATGCCGGCTACGGAACATGGACCACCCTGCCTAACGGCGACCGCGTGTGGCGTTTTGCCGTGCAAGCGCCAAAAGCACTCGGGTTACTCCTGCTTTTTGACCGGTTTGTTCTGCCTGCTGGCAACCGCTTTTTCGCCTACTCGGCCGACGGCCAACAGGTAATCGGTGCGTACACACAGGCCAGCTGTTTGCCCTCCGGGCAATTTTTGATCGGTGTGGTTTCCGGTGAAACTACGATACTCGAACTCCATCAGTCAGCAGCCACCGTACCAGCCGATATCCACCTCAACCGTGTGGATTATGTGTACGACCCTGCAGGCGTAAACCCTGCGGGAACGCCTGAAGATTTCGGCGAATCCCTGGCCTGTAATGTCAACGTGAATTGCTCGTTAGGCCAAAACTGGCAGACGGAAAAACGTGCTGTCGCGCGTATCCTGATGGTTTTTTCCAATGGTGCGGGCTGGTGTACGGGCAACCTGGTGGCCAACACAGCCGGAACGCCGGAGCCGTATGTCCTCTCGGCCCACCACTGCCAGATCATCGGAACCTCGCCCAACTTTGCCCAATGGCGCTTCGACTTCGAGTACGAGGCTCCCTCCTGCCCAAACCCTGGCGCCGAACCGACAAAAAAATCCGTACTCGGCTGCCAGCGTATTGCCTTCCGCGATGAGACGGACTTCATGCTCCTGAAAATGAACCCCATTCCGGCCAACTACAACCTGTACTTCAACGGCTGGAACCGTACACCTGCCACGAACTCGCTGGTGCAAAATTCCACGTTCATCCACCACCCCAGTGGTGACATCAAAAAGATCAGCCGCGACAATGATCTGGCCATTATTTTCACCCAAACCATCAACTGGGGTGCCGGGTTCGGTATCTCGCCCGCCAATACGCACTGGCGTATCATTCCCGATGAGGGCATTTTCCAGCCTGGTTCGTCGGGTTGCGCTTTGTTTGATCAAAACAAGCGCATCGTAGGCCAACTGCACGGTGGCAACCTCGACCCCGTGAATTGCACCGTTTCGGGTGCCTGGTTTGGCCGTTTCGACCTCTCGTGGGACCAAGGCCCAGCCTCCGATAGCCGCCTGCGCGAGTGGCTCGACCCCGCCAATGCCAACCCGCTCACGCAAAACGGGTACGCCCAACCTGCGCCACCCGCGACGGCCAGCATCAGTGGAAATATAGCCACCCACTGGGGCGCGGCAATGCCCAACGTATTGGTGCAGCTCAGCGGTGGCACTACTGCCAGCACCCGTACCGATGTGAGCGGAAACTACACGTTCGCCAACCTGCCCCTCGGCCAAAACTACACGGTGACGCCGCTGCGCGATACCAACGACGTGAACGGCGTATCCACCTTCGACCTGTCCATCATCAACAAACATGTGCTCGGATTAGAAAATCTCGACTCACCGTGGAAGATCATCGCCGCCGATGCCAATAGCAGCAACTCCGTCACCACTATTGACATTGTGGAAGCCCGCAAGATTCTCCTTGGCATCAACCCGGCTTTCCCCGCTACCACGGCCTGGCGATTTTTTCCCGCCAACGCCACCTTTGCCAACCCGACTAACCCGTTCAACGGCGGCTTGCCTGCGAGCATTATTCCTATCACCAACCTCCAGCAAAACACTACCGGGGTTAGTTTCAAAGGGGTGAAAATTGCTGATGCCAACAACAACGCGCAAGCGGGAGGGTGATGACAGTTTTGAGTTTCGCGCTACTTTTGCGCCCATGAAAAGTTTTATCCTCCCGATATGCTGTGCCTGTGCCGTATCAATGGCCCAGGCACAGCCTGTTTCGAGGCCGGTTTCCCTGATCGAAGCGATGCGCTTATCGGTGGGCAACAGCGCCCAATTGAAAAAAGCCCAGTTGGACCGCCAGGCTTTGGAAAACCGCCTGGCCACTGGCAAGAGCGCTTTTTTACCACAGGTAAATGCCTATTTCGGCATGGATTTCCTGCCCGGCCAACCCACGGCATTTCTTCCGGCAACGGTGCTCGACGAGCCGGCTGGTGGCTATGTGGCCACCACGTTAGGCCAACCCTGGCAATTGGCCGGGTCTGTACGGGCCGAGCAGGCTATTTTTGATGAGGCCGCTCGGCGCATGTCCCGAGCCGCCAGTATCAGCCGGGGCTTGTACGATCTTTTGGCCGACAAGACGGAAGACGATGTGCTGGCTGGCACGGCCTCGGTGTTTTATCAAGCCTTGCAAACGGAAAAACTGTTGGATGCGGCCCACGCGAACATTACAAAACTGGAGGCCATGGAACGTGCCGCCCAACTGCAATTGGACAATGGATACGCCGTTCCGACCGATGTGAAGCGTGTTCGTGTTGCGCGTACCAACCTGGAATCACAGCGATACAACCTGCAGGTAGCTGCACAGTCGCTCCGACAAACGCTCCAGTACTTGTGCGGTATACCGTTCGAGGAGCCGATCCGTCTTGTGGATGAAACGACCGCCATCCCCGGTGCCGATTCGGCACGCTGGCAAAGCCTTGCACTGGATTTGGAAACCACAACCGAGCACCGGCTTTTACAGCGCCAAATTGAGCTCAACCGCGTTCAGACCCGCAGCCTGCGCGGTGAGATTGTCCCCAAAATTGGCGCATACGCTGCAATCGGTTTTATGTCCCAGCGGCCTGATGCCAATTTTTTTGCCGAAGGGCAAAGGTGGTACAGCCTGGCTGCCGTTGGTTTTCATGCCGAGGTGCCCATCTTCGACGGGTTTCGCAACCGCCGCAAGACGGCAGGTATGGTCATTGAACGGCAAAAGATGGAGGAAGACGTGCGCCAGTTGGGACAGGCCAAAAAACTGGAGTTCCTGCAAGCCAAAGCCCGTTTTCAGGGAGCATTGCAAATCCTGCACACCCAAACCGAAAATACAGCCCTCGCCCGTGAAATCGCCGAAAAAATGGCGCTCCAGTACAGCCAGGGCACCATCGCCCTGACCGACCTGCTCGGAGCCCAAACCGCCCTCGCCGAAGCCGAGACCCAATACTGGCAACAAGTGTTTAACTACAAACTCGCTGTGGTCAACTTGCTGAAATCTGTGGGGAAAATCGGGAAATTGGAAGAATAGGCTCTTCGGCATTTTGAAAAAATCTGTCCACATCGCGGCGGTTTTTGCTCCGAATTTTCCTGCCATGGAGCGGACGGATTCTTTCAAAATGACAAAGCAGAATTATTTACACGTTTCTAAACGCGCATGATACAGGGTATCACTGCTACGCCTCTGGAAGTGGCACGACTTACTGACTCACCCGAACGCCAATGTAGCCAATTGTTCCCATGATCGGCGCCCACAGTTGGGAACCGTTGAAGTACGGGCTGTTCGGGTTGGTCACGGCGATTATGGCGCTGTGCTGTTGGTAGGCGGTCAGGTTTTCTCCGCCGATGTACAACTCAACGTTTTTCCAACTATACGTCACCTGGGCATTCCAAAGCGCGTACGTCGGGCTGACATCGGGGAACCCGTGGCGTAGTTCGTGCGGTACTTTTGAATTGTCGGGTAAGCGTTGTGGCCCCACGATCTGGATGTGCGTGTTGAACATCCATTTTTTGTCGGGCGTGGTATAGTCCAGCGTGATCAGGCCCCGATGCTCGGCCACAAGCGGCATCGTGCGCAGCGAACCGTCGGCGAAGGTGGCGCGTACGTCGTTCCATTTATAGGCGAGTTTTACGTCAAGCCCCGCAATTGGGTTGTACTGGATTGTGGCGAGCAGGCTGTTGGAAAATGATTTGCCGGTTGTGTTGTAAAAAAACACATCGGTGGGCAACTGATCCACGTCTACGAGGATTTGGCGGTTAAAATCGGTGAGGTACAGATCGAGATTGAAACTGGCGGTACGCCCGAGGGCCTTGAAATTTTGTGTGAAGTTGATACCGTAGTTCCAGGCATCCTCGTAGCCGAGATCGGGGGCGAAATGCAGTGGGCGGTTGCTGGCCAGCAGGCTGATGTTTTCGGCCACGAGGTTGGGCGAGCGGAAGCCACGCCCTGCGGACACGCGCACTACGCTTTCGATCGTAAAATTGTACTTGGCGCTGAGGCGTGGCGTGACAAACCATCCAAAACGGCTGTTCCAGTCCACCCGCCCGCCGAGCACAACCACCATGTCCGGGATTTCCATTTCCAAATTGGGGCGGCTGAATGTGTACTCGGCCATGATGCCCGGCACAAACTCGGTTCTGTCGAGGTTGTTGTCGTTCATCTGCTCGTCGATGTTGTCGTATTGCACAGACGGGGCTATCGTGATCTTGTGGTCGGTGGTGCCGAAGATGGTCTGGTACAGCGACTGCCAGTACATCGACTTTTGCTCGGCAGCATAGGTGTTCCGTCCGAAAACCGAGTTGGTGCGGTGCCAGGAAGCAGATACCATGTTGCCCATCTGGTTGTATGGTTTGCCGAACAGGCCTTCTTTACCCAACTTGCCCCAGACCTCCACGCGGTCGTTCTTTTGGTTCACGTTGAACAGTCCTGGCAGGCCCTCGAAGGGCCAAATTTGCCCGCCCTGGCGACGGTCGGTCAGGGCTTGCACATTCACCTGGCCGCACCAGTCGGCACTTTCGTAAAACATGCGGTACAGGCCGTTCAGTTGTTGGCGGCTGGGTGCGTCGAAAAAGGTATCGCGGTTCATATCCCACTTGTTTTCAACAAAACTGCCGTGTGTGAGCAGCCCGTGCGACACATTGCCTGCGCCTTTTTTGTTCAAATGCACGTTCACCTCGCCTCGCCCTTCCGTGGAGGCAAAACCGTTGACGAACACTGGTTTGTCCAGGTGCGGCTTCACGATCTCGGCATTGATCTGACCGGAAATGCCGGTGTAGCCGTTTTTTACGGTGCTGGCCCCCTTGGCCAATTGGATGCCGTCGAGCCAGGTACCGGGAATGTACTCGAAAGCGAACGGCGTGGCTATGCCGCCCATCGTGGGGCGGTTTTCGATCATAAACTGACTGTAAATGCCGCGAAGGCCAAGCATCTGGATTTCTTTCACGCCGGTGAGCGCGTTGGAGTAGGTAACATCGGCGGCGCCATTGGTCTGGAAACTTTCGGATAGGTTACAGCACGGGGCTTTGCGCAGTTCGTTGCGCTGGATGCGCTCTACATTGCGTGTTTCGATGGTGGAAATGCGGGTATCAAAGCCTTTTTCGGTAATAGTCACCTCACGCAAGGCCGTCACGCCACTTACTTCCACCCACAGGCTGTCTTCGTGCGGCAACACCTCCACCTCGGCGGGTGTGTAACCGACGTATTGCACGGCCAATTTGGCAGCCTGCTTTTGGTGTGGCAGCCAAAAGCGGCCCAGTGTATCAGTAACGGTGGCGGTTTGTGTGCCGTCCCAGCGGACGGTGGCCCCCACGAGTAATTCCGATTTTTCATTGGTGACGATGCCGTAGATCTGCTTCGGCGTTTGGGCATTCAGCAGGACAGGGTATATGCAGATCAGAGAAAAAATAAGTTGTTTCATTGCTAATGTTATTGATTTTCAACAAAATAGTTCAGCCCCGCCGAATGGTATCGGCGTGGAAGTGTGGTTGAAAAACAGACTAACTAACAACGAAAAAGTTCATGCCGCAGGCAAATGGTGCGGCCCGACAACGGTGGGGGAGGGGAGGGGGGGGCTTTGTTGTTCGGAGTAGAGTAGCTGGTATTTTGAGGAAAAAAGTGTTGGTATTCGGGCAGTTCTGCCGCCCAAATCGGGCAGTCGAACGTTTTTTCCAATTGGTTGCCCGCCCAAAAATCAGCCTTTAACTGGAAAACCTTCACCGTTTTTTTGGTGCAGGCGTGGTCGTTTTCTTCGTTGTCGGCAACCGTGGAGCAGCAGTCGGGTTTGCTTGGCTTGCAACATTCACTGTTGCTCGGCCCGGCATTGACAACGCAGGCATCTTCGGTGTTTGAAAAAATCGAGTACGTGCTTTGACCGATGCAGTAGCAATAAATCTGCGTCACGCTGATGCCGACCGTCGAGGTCAGTAGCGCTGCGATCCAAAGCCAAAGGGTAAATACACGCATGAAATTCGGTTGAAAAGAACGGCGGCAAAGTTACGAGCAATATGGCTTTTACGTTCCGCTATTTTTTGACACGCCCGGTCAAATCTCTTCCGGTCCTTCGCCTACCCAGTCCTGAATGACCCATCCGTCGGCGCAATGCTGTTTCAGGTCGTCCTCGATCCAGCCGCGCACTTCGGCCACGATATCGCCCGGGTACAACAGGTGGATATTCGGCCCGGCATCGAGGCTGAAGTACACGGGATGTTTGGTATCGGCCCGGTAGGCGCGTATTTTTTCGATGATGGCCACCGTACCGGGGCGCAGGAGCATGTACGAGGGGTTGCTGCACATCATCAGGGCGTGCAGGGTGAGCGCCTCATCTTCGGCTATTTTGCCAAAAGTTTCGAGATCGCCGGAGTGGAGTGCCCCGATGAGGTTGGACAGGCGGTTTTTGGCCTGGGCATAACGTGGTTCGGCATATGGGTTGCCTTCCATGAGCGTATGGCCGGCGCGGCTGCTCACCGATTTTTCGTCGGTGCTGACGATGAGGATATCGTCGTGAAAATCCTTGAATGTCGGGTGGAGCAGGTCTTCAACGGATACCGCAAACTGATCGGATGAGCCGGGCACATCGGTTGTTCCTCCCCAAACGGCGGCGTACGGAAAAATAGAGCGGCAGGCACTGCCGCTTCCAAGCCGGGCGATATAGGATGCCTTGGCATCGAATGCGCCGGGGTCTTGCAGTGTGCCGAACAGCCGATCTTCCAGTGAGCAAAGGCACAGTGCCAGCGCCGACATGCCCGATGCAGACGAAGCGATACCTGTAGAGTGCGGGAACGAGTTGCCGGTGCGTACGGTCAGGTGTAGCTGGCGTAGAAAAGGAAACTGTGGGGACAGGCTTTCCAAAAATGCCAATGTTTTGGCCCGAAACGCTTCGTTTTCTTCTTCATGGAAGAAAAAATCGAGATCAATGTGGTTGTCTGCCTCGTCTTTAAAAGCGTATTCCAGCGCGGTATCGGTGCAGGAGGCCGACAGGGTCAGGCTGAGCGAGGGGTTGCGCGGCAGTTGCAGGCCGTGTTTCCCCCAGTATTTGACGATGGCAAGGTTGCTGGGGCTGCGCCAAATAACCTGATCGGGTTCGGGCGGGTTGGAAGAATCGAGAACAAGACGGGGATTTTCGTACATAGAATTGAAGGCTATTGGCCGTTGGCTTCCGAATAAGCGTACACCGTATACGTTTGGCATCGCGCTCGGAAGCCAATGGCCAACAGCCAACAACCGTGTACGCGCACTCGGAAGCCAACAGCAATAAAGAAGTGGTCCCGGCGGGAATCGAACCCACATCTAAGGTTTAGGAAACCTCCATTCTATCCGTTGAACTACGGGACCGAAAAAGCGCTGCAAAAGTAGGTCAAACCTATTGGTAGTTGCACAAACTGTATTGGTCAAAAAACTTTGCCATCTGTGGTGTTGCCCTACCCTTATTTGCCCCAACTTTGTGACCCTCCAAAAACACCTGATCCACAACGTTCACCAACCCAATTGTTTGCACACCATGGCTCGTTTGACCACCTTTTCCCGCTTGCTCCTCACTGTTTTGATTATTGGCGGGGTTTATTTTGCCATCAAGAC
>JBJXEZ010000155.1:0-3120 GCA_046153695.1 Saprospiraceae bacterium | reverse complement strand
TGCGTCCAACCAGGTGATGGACTCATATTGTCGGGCAAAAATGCACTTGGGCAGGCGCATTTCCGAGCGTTTCCCCTGCAAAAAACGGCTACCCGTGAAGCCCGTAAAAAAGTACGCCGTGGCTCGGGTGTATGGAATGAAGCCAAGTGTTTTTCCCATGAAGTAGGTGGTCAGGGCCAATGTCTTGCCGTCGGGGCTAAGCGCGGCTCCGGTCACGACGCGGTTTTCCAGCAGGAGGCTGTCGCGTAGTTCGGCCACATACTTGCCGGGTTTTGCGGGCAGCACATAGTGTTTGGTCACGAAATTCCCTTTAAACACGACCTTGGAAAACAAGTGCAGGCTGTCCTGAAAAAACACCATGGCCTCGCAATTGAAGTTCCAATCCCGATCGTCGACGGGCGGAAATGCCTGCTGATCGGGGTAGTGAAACTGAATCGAATCCAGCGCCCCTGTTTTGGGGTGGTACCGGAAAATGCACAGATCACGGCGGGCATTGCGGTTGTTGCCGAAATCGCCAATGTACAGATGCCCGTCGGGAGCAAAGGTCAGATCTTCCCAGTCGCGGTTAGGGACGGGCAGGGTTCGGGTTTCGAGCAATTTGCCCGATACCGGATCGAAAAGAAACAGTTCAGACGGGTTACGGCTGTCGTTCAGCATCCACAGGTTGCCCTCCGGCGTGCATACCATGCCCGATACCTCGCGAATAGCATCCGGCAATGGCGTGCATCGTTCAGGGAGGGCCTGGGCCGCCAGCAACGCCGGAAAAAAAAGTAGGAAGAAAACTGAATACGGCATACGCGGACAGTAGTTTTGGGGGGCGAAGGTACTCGGTGCCGCAACTTTCCAGATTTGAAAAACTGAAAAGTTTGTGGTTCAAAAAAAAGCCCCGCAGAACGGGCGCCCATACATTTGCCGGTCAAGCCCGATAACGAATCGAAACCCGACTACCCATGCTGCTGAACATCCACGACCTGAGCATCACTTTTCCATCCGGACACGGCACGGTGCAGGCGGTGAAAAACGTGTCGCTGCACATCGCCCCGGGTGAAACACTTGGCCTCGTCGGCGAATCCGGTTCCGGCAAGTCCGTCACGGCCCTTTCCATCATGGGTCTTCTCCCCCACCCTGCCCAGGTTTCCGGCAACTTCCAGTACACCCCAAACCAGAAACCAGAAACCTCCAAACCAGAAACTCTCAATCCAGAACCCTTCAAACCAGAAAACCACCGGGGAAAAGAGATCGCCATGATTTTCCAGGAGCCTATGACCTCCCTCAACCCGGTGTTCCGCTGCGGCTATCAAGTAACTGAAGCCATTCGCCTGCACCAACGAACCACCGCTTCGCAGGCCCGCGAGCAAGCCCTTGTTCTGTTTGAAAAAGTCAAGTTTGAGGACCCGGAGCGCATTTTTCGGGCTTACCCGCATGAATTGAGCGGCGGCCAAAAACAGCGCGTGATGATCGCCATGGCCCTCGCCGGGCAGCCCCGGTTGCTCATCGCTGACGAACCGACCACGGCGCTGGACGTGACCGTGCAAAAAACCATTCTTGACCTGCTGCAAGAACTGCGTGCGGACACCGGGCTGGCCATGTTGTTCATCAGCCACGACCTGGGAGTCATATCCGAAATTGCCGATCGCGTGCTGGTTATGCGGCAAGGCCAAATCGTGGAAACAGGCTCGGCAAGCAAGGTTTTGGAAAATCCCGAGCACCCGTACACCCGCGGGCTGTTGGCTTGCCGACCGTCCTTGCACCAAAAAGTACACCGATTGCCCACGGTGCAGGACTACCTGAATGACAACACCGTGCAACCTGTACTCGTACGCCCGAGTGAAACCGCTGAACGTCGGGCTGATCTGCTTCGGCATTCACCTTTATTGGAAATCAAAAACGTGAGCGTGCACTACCCTGTACGGCGGCATTTTTGGGAAACAGGCTCCCAATCGGTGAAAGCCCTGCAAGAGGTGTCGTTCGAGGTTTTTCCCGGCGAAATTTTCGGCCTTGCCGGTGAATCGGGTTGCGGGAAAACCACGCTTGGCCGGGTAATCAGCCGCTTGTTGCGGCCCAGTGAGGGCTCCGTGTGGTATCGAAAACTGAATTTGGAGACCCTTCCTGCCATTAATTTTCGGCCTTTGCGCCGTGAGATTCAAATGGTTTTTCAAGATCCGTACAGTTCGCTCAACCCGCGTATGCCAATCGGCGAGGCCCTGCTGGAAGGGATGAGAACATATCAATTACACGGTTCTGAGCAGCGGCGGCGCGAAATGGCGGCAGAGCTTCTGAAAAAAGTAGGCCTGGAGGTTGACCACGCCCGGCGGCTGCCCCACGAGTTTTCCGGCGGGCAGCGGCAACGGATCTGTCTTGCGCGGGCGCTGGCCTTGCAGCCAAAATTGCTCGTGTGTGATGAAGTAGTCTCAGCGCTTGACGTATCCGTACAGGCCGACATTCTGAACCTGCTTCTGGATTTGCAACGCGATTTTGGCCTCACCTATTTGTTTATCTCCCACGACCTGAGCGTGATCCGGCAGATGTGCGACCGTGTATTGGTTATGCACCAAGGCCGAATAGAGGCGCTCGGCCATCCGGAGGTTCTTTTCGAAAACCCGGAAAACGAGTATGTCCGGGCATTACTGGAGGCCGTTCCGGGAAAGTAGCTGCTTTAGAAAATCATTCCTTTACGATCATTTCGATCCGGGACAGGTTGTCCAGCAGTATGTTGCCGTTGTAAGGCGTTCCAAAATCCGAGACGTACCAAGCCTCCAGTGTGAGCCAATCGTAATCACCTTCAAGCGGGTGCAGTACGAAATCGAATTTTTTCCAATCGGTGCTCACCACGGTTGGTGACTCGGCCAGCAGTTCGATATTGTGGTTGGTTTTTGTACCGCCCCAAATCCGCAGGCGCAGTGGGTTTTTGTAGTCCACCTGTTTTCCGCCGGGCGTTAAATCGTCCCAAAATGCCTTGCTTCGAGCCATATACAGGCTGAATGTATAGGCACTGTCCTGCTTCAACAGGCCTTCGAGGCTTTGCGATATCTGCTGGCGTTTTTTCAATTCGGAGGCAACGAGACTGAGGTGCCGGCTGCCATGCTGGGCAGTTTTTTTTGTAGGCGGGTATTCTCCGTA
>JBJXEZ010000152.1:0-10820 GCA_046153695.1 Saprospiraceae bacterium | reverse complement strand
GGCTGACGGCCTCGACAAAAATCGTGTTGTTGTGGTTGGCATAAAAGTAATCCGTCACATCGTAGGTATAAACCCGGTCGTACATGAAGCCGCTTACGCTGCGAAAAAAATACCAGTCGTCGTACCCATCCTTCATTTTCCCATCGCGCATTGGGGCGCTAGCGAGCCGTTTATTGATGTACACACGTGCCACATCGTCGCAGTTGACTTGCAGTGTGATTTTGTGGATTGGGTCGGCCCCCAGCTGCACGGTCTTGCGAAACTGGTAGGCTTCTTCTTCCCCGCTTGCTTTACGTTTTCGCCAAATCGGCACCGTACCGGGAATGATCTTTCCACGGCCGTTATGGTCCGCAACCACTGCATTGTTAGTGCCGCCCCCACAGCGGCGAAGTTGCTGAGGCGATCTGTTTGGCTGGCAGTGGAAACTCGTCGAATTTCGTCGGGCGCTGGCTGACATCCCAACTGGGGTCGGTTACGATTGCAAGCGGCGGCTTGTTGCTTGGGAGATCTTTATTTGTTTGAGCAAAGCCCAAGGTGGCAAAAAAGGTCGCTGCAAGTGTGCAGCCAGCAAAAGGGATTGCATTCATATCCTTTCGTTAACAAAATCACTTATGGCAAGCACATTTTGCGCAGCGTAAGACTATCGCCGTAAAACACGTTGAAATCCACGTCGCCATTTATACCGTTAACGCGGCCCCGATCGCTGTGTTGCCAAAAGTGCCATTTACTGTCGTCGGGCATGTCCAGTTCGGCCACATGGTAATGTGCAATCCAGAAACAGTACGGTTTGAACTCTGGTTGGTCGGCAAAATGGTTTTTGTAAAAATCCCGGTTGGTGTACACGATGGGTTTTACACCGTAGTGGCGTTGCAGGTGGTCGAGAAAGGCTTTTGTGAACTTGCGCACCTCTTCCCGGCCCATACCGCGCCGCTCTTCCACATCCACCACAGGCGGCAGGTCGCCGGAGCGCAAGCGAACAGTTCGGGTAAAATGCCGGGCTTGGTCGGCAGGGCTTAAGTTGGGCAAAAAGTAGTGGTACGCGCCCCGGACGAGGCCATTTTTGCGCGCATTTGTCCAGTTGAAATCGAACCAGGGATCTTGCATCCACGTACCCTCCGTAGCTTTTACGAACGCAAACCGGAGGCGCTTGTCGCCCACGCGCATAGCAGCCACCTTCTCCCAGTCAACCCGACTTTGGTAACGGCTCACGTCAATGCCGTGGACCGTGTAACCCGACGGGATACGGATACCGAACTCCCTGTATTCCTTGTAGTGGAACGGGTACTCGAAGATCGAAAAAAAGCAAAACCGAAACTGCGGACTGATAACGATCGCAACTGCAAGTGTGATCAACAAAGCGGGCCAAAACCCTTTGCGCGGCCCCCCGCGCCTTCCCGATTTAAAGAACATGTTTCGTTACTCGCCTTTGAACTCCGGTTTTCGTTTTTCCAAAAAAGCCGCTACGCCCTCGCGGTAATCGTGCGTTTTGCCAGCGGCGGTTTGCAAGGTATCTTCCACAGCCAATTGGCCTGCAAAGTCGTTGGCAAAAGATTGATTGAGCGCCCGTTTGGTCAGCCCGATCCCCTTGGTTGGCATCCGGGCCAGGGTCTCGGCGATGCGCAGGCTTTCTTCAGCGAATATTTCATCCGGGAAGGTTTTCCAAATCATGCCCATTGTTGCTGCATCGGTAGCGGAAATTTTGTCGGACAACATCATCAGCGCTGTGGCTCGTTGCAGGCCCACAAGTCGGGGAAGCGTCCAGGTGCCGCCGCTGTCGGGGATGAGGCCGATTTTGGAAAATGCCTGGGTGAACGAGGCTGACTCGGCAGCCACCGTGATATCACAAGCCAGAGCGATATTGGCTCCGGCTCCGGCGGCCACACCGTTCACGGCACACACCACAGGTTTTTCCAGGCCCCGTATGGCCATAACGATTGGGTTGTAGCCAGTGGAAATAATTTCTGCCAGCGAAGGGCCATTCGGGTCAGTCACCTCCTGCAAGTCCTCGCCTGCGCAAAACGCTTTTCCTGAGCCGGTGAGGTACACCGCCCGGACAGTGGTATCCTGTCGGCAGGTAGCCAGCATGGCCAGCAGCTCCATACGCATGGCATGGTGCATAGAGTTGAAAACCTGCGGGCGGTTGAAAACAATCCGCGCGACGTTGTTTTCGATGGAAAAAAGTATATGTTCGGGCATAATGTGAGTTGAAAAATAAGAGCCGCGAAGGTACCGTCATTTCAGGGTTGGGCAGCAATTTTGCGAATCCCCATGACTAATTTGTCCAAGTCGTTTTCCAGGGTGTACACATTTGGCGTTACGCGCACGCCGTTTACTTTTTCCCAAACGATGCCCACGGTGTGTATCTTGAATTGCTGGTGCAGGGCTTCCGAAATTTCGCCGCCTTTTTTCCCTTCCAGCCCAAAAACACCTATAGCGCAGCCCCACTTTGGGTGCATGGATGTGTAAAACTTGATACCCGGCACGTCGCGGACGCGCTCCATCCAGTAGTTTTTCAAGTAGTGCAAACGCTGCTGTTTGCGTGCCGTGCCGATCAGGTTGTGCAGGTCGAGGGAGTACCCCACGGCCATTTCGGTGGGAAAACTGCGAGTGCCGAGGCTTTCGAATTTTCGAATATCGGCACCGTCCGGGTTGTCATTCGACAACAAAGCCCACACGTTGGAAATTTTTTCCTTTTTCACCCACAACATGCCGTTGCCGGGCGGGGCGCAGAGCCATTTGTGCAAACTGGTACCGAAGTAGTCACCACCGAGGTCGGGGATTTTATAGTCCAAAAGCCCAAAAGAATGAGCACCATCAATTACTACTTCGATACCCCGGGCATGGGCCGCGTCGGCGATGCGGCGGACGGGCAGTATCTGGCCGCACCAATTGATGAGGTGTGTGAGGTGAACGACGCGCGTTTTGCTCGTAAATTTTGAAATATATGCTTGCACGAGTGCTTCTTCGTTTTCACTGGGCAGGTCCAGTTCGGCCCAAATCAATTTGACCCCGTCGCGTTTTTCGCGTTGTTTCCAGGCGTTCATCATATTGGGATAGTCATACTTGCCTACTACCACCTCGTCGCCAGCCTTGAGGTTCAGACCAAAAATGATGGAATTTAATGCCTCCGTTGCGTTTCGGTTGAGGGCAATTTCTTCCGGATCAGCACCAGCCAGTGCAGCCAAATTGTATCGGAGGGGTTCCCGGTTTTGATCCAATATACGCCACATGTAGTACGAAGGAGCCTCGGCACACATCCGGTTGTAGTGGTCGAGTGCCTCAATGGACGCTCGGGGTGCCGGCGACACGCCGCCATTGTTCAGGTTGATTATATTGGGACTGGCCATGTAAGCCCTGCGCACCTCGTGCCAAAAATCTTCGTCGGAGCCAGCGTGCAACAAGGCTTCCGAATGCGTAGTATTCGGAAAGAATGCGGCAAAAGCATCTTGGTGTAAAGCCATGCCACCCAACAAAGCGGCGGTATGACGGATAAAACTGCGGCGGTTTGTCATGTTCAATTTTTTCCTCAAAGGAAAAACGATCCACGCAATTTTTGGGACTTTCCTTAAATTATTCTGCCTCGGCACTTCATTCCAGGCAACATAGTTACCTGTGGGCCGTTCAGCGTATAAATGCCGTTCATTATCAAATACTAAATATCAATGACGAAAAAATTCATGTTTACCGCGATTGCGGTGTTGTTCTCAGCGCTTGTCGCGCTGGCACAAACGGAAACAAAAACCCAACCTGCCCCTGCAAACAAAACTGAAAAAGCAGAAACGAAAGATAAAACAGACAAAGCCAAACAAGCGGAAGAGCGCTCCAAAGGTGCTGCTTTTAGCGGAAAAGGAAAGGGCGGCGAAAAGGAGTTGGTAGAAAAGGGCAGCAAAGACAAGAAGGAAAAAAAGAACAAAAAAGATAAGAAAGAAAGCGGAAAGGTGAAGAAAGACAAGGTGAAGGACGGCGAGAAAGAGAAAGCCAAAAAAGAAAAAAAAGGCAAAAAAGATAAGGTCAACAAAAAACAAGGCACCAAGGAAGATGACGACACCGGGGATGCTGATAATGAAGAAGATGACGACTCAACCGATGCTGACGATGCCGAAGTAGGCGATGATGACGAGGACAGCGACAATAGCGGGGACGAAGAGGACGGCGAGGACAAAGAAGAAGCCGAGGACGAAGAAGAGGACGAAGTCGTGACGACTCCCAAGGAGGCTACGAAGAAAAATCCCAAGGAGGTTGCTAAACAGAAACAGCCCGCGTCTGGCAAAACACCTCCTGTGTCCAAGCCGGGTAGTAAACCGACAGAAGGTGCCAAAAAGAAAAATTAGCGGTTAGTAGACTCATCAGTAAACACGAAAAGGGGTGTCGTCAAAGTGGCGACACCCCTTTTCGTGTTTACGCTGGATTTCAAACCAGCAGCGTAGCCTCTACCAATTCGGGGCTAGTTTTGTACATCTTCAGAACTTTTACTTCGTAGCCGCCGACCTGAATTACAGCCCCCTCTTCCGGGATACTGTCAATCGTTTTGAGCAGCAGACCTGCCAGCGTTTCATAGTCGTCGTCCAGGGGAAAATGTTCCGGAAGGCTTTCATTAATCCGCTCCAGGTTGGTTTGAGCAATAATTCGCCATGTGCGGTCGCCGGTTTTAGCCACGGGTGGCTGTTCCTGATCGTGCTCGTCCTGAATTTCTCCAACCAGTTCCTCCACGATATCTTCCATTGTGACCAAGCCCACCGTATCGCCAAATTCGTTGGATACGACGGCCAGTTGGCGGCGCTCTTTTTGAAGCTGCCGCAGCAGGTGTATGATCTTTTTGTTCAAATGCACATACAAAACCGGGCGCATCAATGCCCGCAAGGACTTACCGTTTTTTTCCATGGCCGCCACCAACAAATCCTTGGTCAGAACAAAACCGATGATTTGACCCAATGATTCTTCGTACACCGGATAACGCGAGTATCCCTCTTGCAAGGCAAAGCCGATGGCATCTTGCAGTGGCGTGTCCGCTTCAATACCCACAATCTGGGTGCGCGGCGTAAATATGTTTTTGACCAACCGCTCGTCGAATGCAAACACGTTTTGGATCAGTTCGCGCTCGGAAGCCTGAATGGCGCCACCTTCGGCGCTTTCCGAGATGATCATTTTCAACTCTTCTTCGGAGTGAATATCTGAGTGTGGTACAGGCTCGATACCAATGATTTTCAGGATAAAATTGGCCAAGCCGTTCAGCATCCAGATGAACGGGCGAAAAATGAAATAAAACCCCTTCAAGGGCAAGGCCACCCACAACGTGGTGCGGGTCGGGAAGCGTATAGCCAGCGACTTAGGTGCCAGTTCGCCGAATACGATATGCAGCACGGTGATCGTGGCAAAAGCGATTGGCAGGGAAATTCGGTGTGCCAGTTCGGGGTCTGGTTCCATACCCATCCAGCCCATGATACTCTGGATGATGGCCCCCACCACCGGCTCGCCGATCCAACCGAGGCCAAGGCTTGCCAAAGTGATGCCCAACTGAGTGGCGGCGAGGTAGCTGTCCAAGTGTGATACGACGCTTTCCGCAACGCGAGCCAAAACGTTATCCTGGGCCCGAACCTGGATTTGCGAAAGCCGTACTTTCACAATCGCAAACTCTGCTGCCACGAAAAAGCCATTAAGAAAAACAAGGAAAATAGTAAGTAATATGTCGGTTAGCATAGCTGCTGTAGGCTTGTCGCCTTGGTGGTTTTGTGCCGCAAAGGTAGGATTTGTTACCAAACAGTAGACGTTCGGCAAAGACATGCTACTCCTTTCGGTAAATCAATACGCGGAACTGGCCATTATCCAGTTCGGCCATCGGCCCTGCAGCACTGAGTAAAACGCCCGAAAACCGCCCAAAAATAGTATCATTTTGGTAGCCGTCCACCTGGATGGACAGATCGTCGCTCACTTCGTTGGTCACTCCGGTAAAATTACACGAATCGGTCGAACTGAATTCTACACTGCCCCAGGAGAAATCCTTGAACTGGATCGTAGCAGAGGCAGGAAAATACGGGTAGCCCGTGTTTTTTTCGTCAAATTCAAAACATAGCGCTACCCCGAAATGCGGGACCACGGGATGATCCTGCCGGACAATATCGACTCGACGGCGAGACAGGGTGTACACGTTGCTCATGGTGTCGAGTTGAGCATTGGTCATCAAGGCCCGGTGTCCGGGCGCGTTTTTTTCTCGACGCATCGGGTAAGCAAGGCGGTGCATTTGATTTTTAAATGCAAACTGAACAGCGGGCGGGGCGTTTTTTTCATCACTACCTGCACTAAGGAACGTGGACGAAATAACATCCCAACTTGGGCGGCCTTGTTTGACCCCTATCTTCGTTGCTCGGCGGTTGCTTAGCACCACTAAACGCCCTTCTCGCGCCTCAACAGGGATCAAACCGACTCCCCAATGTTGGTACGTTATTTCGTCCGCGTTCCTAAGAAACACCAGGACCAAGCCAAATCCTATCGCCACGAGACTGCCTTGCCAATACAACCGAAGGCCACGGTTTTGGCTGCAAATCCTATACAATTTTTGCAAATGGCACCAGAGCATATCGGGTTTCGGATAATTCAGTTAGCGAGGGTGTGAATCAAAAATTCGTGCCAGCGTCACAGACAATGCGATACTCTCGGATTCCGGGTCCAGTTCCTGCAACAATGTTACGGCACGCGGAATGGGGCTACTGGCTCGTTCCAAATTGTTCAGAGCCAACGATTTGGCATTAGCAAAAACCAGGGTGGTTAGCGATTCGCCTTCTTTTTTTTCCAAATGGGCCAGTATTCTGGAACCCTTGCTCGAGGCCAAAAATGCGTTGCCTGCCAGCAAGCCAAACGGCACACCGTTCAGCCAAACCTCCGTTTCCTTGCCTTTTTTCCGAAAAATAAACTCCCGATTGCTTGTTCTCGCTACGGTCACGCTGGCATGGCCCGACTGCTGGGTGATATACGCCACGACCGGCTCTTGGTAAATCGTTGTAATTTGGCCCGACAAAAACGGACTGAACCAGCCCGGTCGTTTTTCGTTTGCCCGGTTGAGTGAAAGCAATCCGAGCATTTCATGATCCCAGGGAACCAGCCCTCTTGAGACCGGCATCAATCGGGCACGCAGTACACCCAGCATCCGTTGGTAGGCTTTGCTCTCCGGATTCCAGGCGACTTGGCCAAGCAAACGAGCGATGAGGTATACAATGCCGACCACAAAAAAACCCGTGGTCAACAAGACGGTGATTAGGCTAAAAAAGGCTCGCATAGTTACCGAAATTCGTTTTTTTTGAAACCGAGCGCAAAGTAGAGCGGTCTGCGCTAACCCGCACACTACTTATTCGCCAAATATGCCAGTTCATACGATAACATTTCAAAACTGCCGAACGCACACGACATGAATGCCTACCAGCCCGCCGATTCCATCACACTCGTACAAAGTGGCGACGATTTTTTTGGCCGCCTGGTACACTTGCTGGATAGTGCGCAACGGTCCGTACACTTGCAAACCTATATTTTCGAGGACGACAGCACGGGCCGACTCGTTGCTGATGCCTTGAAACGAGCAGCCCGGCGGGGCGTACAGGTCTGGGTTATTGCCGACGGTTTCGGTTCGATGAGCCTGCCTGCAGCATTTGTCAACGACTTGCAGGCCGAAGGCGTTTACTTTCGGTTCTTCCGGCATATTGTGTCAGTGTTTAAATGGCAGGGCGGGCGCACATTGCACCAAAAGGTGGCGGTCGCAGATGGGCAACATGCTTTGGTGGGCGGTATCAATATCGCCGACAAGTACCGGGGCAGTACCGAGACGCCCCCCTGGCTGGATTTTGCTGTGCTGATCCAAGGTGCGGTCTGCCAGGACCTGCACGATCTGTGCTCCGACATTTACCGGCACCAGTACTGGAAAAAGCGGTTCCGGCGCATTGCCAAACCTGTTTTTCTGCCAGATACGTCGCGAGACGGGCTTGTCCGGTTCCGCCTCAACGATTGGCTTCGGAGCAAAAGCGAGATTTTTCAGAGCTATACCTCGGGCATTTCGAACGCTCGGGAATCGTTGACCATCACGGCCAGTTACCTGCTCCCGGGCCGCAGGGTTCGCAAGAGTCTGGCTGCCGCCGCCCGCCGTGGCGTGGTTGTTCGCATTTTGCTTACCGGGCCGTCGGACGTACCTATGTCGCGATGGGCCGAACAGTATCTGACCTACTGGATGATCAACAAGGGTATCCGCATTTTTAACTGGGAAAAATCAGTTCTGCACGGAAAAACCATCCTCGTAGACGGGCAATGGGCATCAGTAGGTTCGTTCAACATCAATCCTTTGAGCCGGTATCGCAGCCTCGAACTAAATGTTGACATAGCGGATCCAGCGTTCACCAAGTACTTTTGCAACTACCTGGACGATCTGCTGACAAATCATTGTACGGAGATTACAAAAGAAAACTTGCCCGAGTTCGCGAATCGCTGGCACCGGTTTAAGGCTTGGATAGCCTACTATTTTTCCGTTCGCCTGATGCGTTTTTTATTTCCTCCAAAAAGAAAACCGGTGTCTTGACATGAGCCAACGACCGCCTGTACACTACCCTACCCTCGCGCTCGGCGCTGCTATTTTCGCAGTCCTGTTGGCGCTGGCAGCCGTTTTTTATTTAGAACGCATGGCCGTGTTGGACATGGCGTTCCAGACGTTTCACATCCTGCGCACGGGTGCGCTGCAAATCCAGAGCGGTCGATTTGGTGCCGCCGGGACTCAGGTTTTTGCATGGGCTGCACAAGCGCTTGGGCTGCCGCTCAAGAGTGTGTTGCTGACCTACTCACTGGGGCATGTCCTCTATTATTTTGGAATTTTTTGGGTTGTCACTGCCGTCCTGCGCCAATGGAAATGGGGGCTCGTATTGATCTTGTTGGCGACCCTGATGACCACCCACACGTTTTACTGGCTGTCTGAAATGCCACAGGGGCTGGCATTTTTGGTACTGGTTTTGGCTTGGCTACACCGAAAAGAACGCCTTTCGGCCCTGCATTGGTGGGAATACCCCGTCTTGCTTGCGGCCTGCATTACGGCGTTTTACTTCCACCCATTGGTGTTGTATGCCATGCTTTTTTGCAGCGCGTATTTTTTGTTGAATAACAACGAAACGACGGATCAGACATCGGTTTCGCCTTCCAGCGTCAAACCACTCTACCTGTTGGCGTTGGCTCTTTTTGGCGCTATCGTTTTTGTAAAATACCGGGTGCTAAAACTGGATTGGTATGATGCCCAAGCCCTCGAACGAGCCAAGGCGTTCGGCGAAACATGGCCCAATTGGTTTGATATCCAGAGTAACCACGATTTCCTGCGCTGGTGCGCCACCGATTACTACATGTTGCCGATCCTAGTGGCGGCCAACGCGATTTTTTTTCTTTGGAAAAAACACCATTGGAAAGCCGTGCTGTCCATACTGGCACCCGTTGGGTATGTTGTGCTTGTGAACGTGCCATTTCATGCGGGCGACAATCAGTTTTACCTCGAAAACCTGTACTTGCCACTGGCTATATTTGCTGCTGTGCCGTTTGTATTCGGTATCCTTCCTGGTGTTTTGCCAGAAAAAAACCACTGGCTCCCCATTGCGATTATCGCAGGCATCGGCTTGGCTCGTATCGGCACTGCACACCAGCCATGGCGTGACCGGTTGCACTGGGAGCAGGATTTCCTAAAAAAAACCGCTCAACTCGATCACCGGAAATTAGTGCTGACCGAACAACAGGCACCAATGGAAATGCTGGTCCTGTCGTGGGGAACTCCCTACGAATTCCTGATGCTGTCTGCACTCGACAAGCCCGAAAATGCTCGTTGCATCATTGTGGATGAGGCATCGGAGCGTTTTGAGCCGTTATTATCCCAGCCCCGACTGTTTTTAGGCGAATTCAAAAACTATTCGTTCGACTCGCTGCCCAGGCAATATTTCAACCTAACTGACACCACGCCTTATGTCCGCTGGAGGGAGAGCGGCAACAAATAAGAGGTTCAACATCGCACTATCCATGAATTGGGAAAATCGCTGGCAAACGGGCCAAACTGGCTGGGACTTGGGCGCTGCATCGCCGCCGCTAACGGCGTACGCCGATCAAATACCGCAGGAGCGTCGCAACCTGCGCATGCTGGTTCCCGGCTGCGGAAACGGGTACGAGGCGCTCTACCTGTTGGAGACCGGGTTTCGGAATATCGTAATGGTGGATATTGCACCTACCGCCGTCGAGCGCATGGCTGCACGGCTTAATGAAACCTTCCCGGATTGGGAATCCAATCTCCGCATCTTGTGCGCTGATTTTTTCGAACTGGAGGGCACGTTCGACCTGATTTTGGAGCAGACTTTTTTTTGTGCCCTCGACCCAACGCTTCGACGCGACTATGCACTTAAAATGCGCGACCTACTCGCCCCGGGTGGCAAGCTCGCTGGTATTTTTTTTGACCGCAACTTTGAAGGCGGGCCGCCTTTTAGTGGCAGCCAGGCGGAATACAGGGCACTTTTCGAGCCATTATTTCATATAAAAACTATGGCGCCTTGCTACAATTCTGTGCCACCGAGAGCCGGAACAGAGGTGTTTGTGCTTTTAGAGCGACTTTTGCAATTTGAAACGCTCAAAAAAACGCCTATGGGGCCCCAGGAAATGGGTTTTTGAATTGTACTTAGCGTGCGGCCCACCTTGGTAACAATGGGGTACATCGAGCTCCGCGGGACAACCCCACCCCCAGCCCCTCCCCCGAATGGCTCTCGATTACCCAAAAGTTTTTTAAAATATTTGTCCTGTGTCAGGATGAGTTGAGATTATGGAAGATTTGG
>JBJXEZ010000145.1:0-3199 GCA_046153695.1 Saprospiraceae bacterium | reverse complement strand
GACGGATAATTTGAGTTGCGGCTGTTCTGATGCAATTGTGACTCCAATTCTTTAACCCGAAATTCCAAACGATCAATCTGATTGTGTTGTGCCTCAATTTGCTGGACATAACCCTCCAATTGTGGCTTGAAGCCTTCAATAACTGCTACCAATTCTCGGATGATCCGGTGGCAACTTGCTATATCGTTGGGTAAGTCCATTGGAACACAAAAATAAACTTTTTTACTCACCTGATAACAAATCCAAATCAGGCTAACCAGTTACAACATAGCCTATATTTGCCAGCACATCCGCCATTTTTATCAAACTAATACCGCACGCTTTATGAAACCTTCCCACCCTGAAATGATTTCTGACACCCTCCAAATTCTTCGCCGATACCACGGCTTTCCCCAAAAGTACTTGGCCGTGCGCCTTGGCGTTTCCCAGACGGCGTACAGCAAAATGGAACGCGGGCTTACACGTGTCGCCGGAGGTCATCTGGACCGCGTCGCACAGATGTACGGCTTGCTACCTGCAGAACTGGAATCGAAAACAGGGGATGAGATCATCCAGAATATCATCGCTCGAAAACCGCAAGCCTGATATTGCCCGTCCCTTTTCCCGCAACCAGTACGGGTGGATGTAGCGGCTGATCATTCGGGCAAAAATATCAGATTGGGCGATGAAACTTGAGTGTTGAACAGACGGGCAAAGGTCGTTGCCCGGTAGCCCAGATTGCAGAGAAATTCATGTATTTCCTGTTGTTGGTCTTCGTTGTTTTCAACGATTAGCACCGGTTTGTCACGCCGTATCGTTTCCCTTCCGCCTTTCAACACGGCCAGTTCGTGGCCTTCCACGTCAATTTTGATCAGGTCGATAGTGTGGGCCTGGACGAACGGCTGATCGTCGAGGCGTTGCAACTCCACGGGCATTTCCAGAAAACCGTCGGCGAACGGCAGGTCGCGGTTTTCGACGCTGGCCCAACCGGCGATGGCTACGCCCCGCTGAACGGGCACGCGCAGGGTGTGGGTCTCGTTGGTACTGGACAGGCCGTACTGGAACAGGTGTACGTTTGGTTTTGGGTAGTGCAGCAGGTCGAAATCCTCCACTCGGTTGGCCTCGAAGGCAAACACATGTTCGAAGCGCTGCGCCATTTTGTAGGCATAAAAACCGTGGTTGGTGCCCACATCCACGGCACATCGAAAGCGCGGGCACAAATCGAACAGGCGCTCCATTTCCGGCTCGGCACCGGGGTTGCGCACCAATGCATAGTAGCGCAGGGGCAGCCGCCATTTTTTTGGAAAAAACCAGCGGGTGGCGGTGATGAAGCGGGAGGCAAAGCGGTATGAATTCATGGTTTTTTCATTTCCACAAAAAACATGGTCAGGTTGAAAAGCAAAAAGAACAGGTTGTTGATGCCCAGCAGCAGCACCACATTTTCTAATTGTGACAAGTCCAGCACGGCGATCAGCAGCGCTTGCAGGGGCAAGGCCAGCGGCACATAAAACCGGTTGAGCCGGATCCATGCTCGCGCAGTGCAGATTTGGTACGTCACGGCAGCCATTTGCCCCAGCGATACAGCCAGCAAAAACGGTAGCAGAAGCCGTGTCAGACCGCCGTAATTGGGCCCTAAAATCCATAGCAACGAGGAAGGATGAACGGCAGCCCAAAGCAGCACCGGTGCCACGAGCAGCGCGGCCAGTCCAAGTGTTTTTCGTGCCTGGCTCGCGATGGCGGCCCGGTCTTGTGCCTTGGCGATTTCAGGCAGGGAGAAGTTCACCACGAAGGCCTGAAAGATGGCGAACAGTACGCTCAGCCGGCCAAGTGCACCGATGTCGGCGATGGTTTCGGTCCGGGCGAACAGGGCGCACAGCAGCACGCTGATCTGGCCCTCGAACGCCCAGTAGGCCGTGCGCAGGGCATTTGGCCGGGCTATGTCTTCGATTTCCCGGAGGAATTTCGGGTTAGTTTCCGGATGCACGGCGAGGTAGCGCCGCGCCAGTTTTTGGTTGGCAAACAGGTTGAGGGCCAGGCAAACACAAATCCAGCCGACGAGAACGTACACAGGTGCCTGGAAAAACAACATGGGCAGAATACCCAGCACTTTGAGCGCCGTGAATGCCAATTCGTTCTGCTGGAGCGGCCGGACGGCCTTGTGCAGTTGCAGGACGATGGCGTACAGGGCGGATTGGATTTGCAGCCATATTGCAGTCAACACGAACCCGACCAGCAGAGCCGTTGTGAACCAGCCCGCGTCGGCCTTCCAAAACTGCCAGGTGCAGTACGCCACGAACGGCAACAGCAGCCACCAACCTATCTGACGACGCAGATGAAGAGCTGAGTTGAGCAGTGCCCGCAGCGCGATGGGGTCTTGCCAGATGCGCCCGCCGATACCGCTCATGGCAGGTGTGATGCCTACGTTGCTGATGTTCACGAACACCGCCAGAAAGGAAAACACGAGGGTGTACAGGGCGTATTCACCTTTGGGCAGAGCCTGCACCACCACTAACCCCGCTGCTGCGTTCAGGGCTGTGATAGCGGTTTGACGCACCACAAACACTACCTTTTCGCGCATCGGAAGCAGAGGTTAATTTGGAGAGATTTTGTTGAGAGTCTTATGGCTGGACAATCATCTTTTTGATCAAGGAAACCTGCCCTAAGTGATAATAACTGTGTTCAATAACGGCTTCGATGTTCCTCAGGTAACTTCCATACTTTTCATCTACAAACGGTTTGTCAAAGATGTCGTCTGGCATTTGCTCAACATGTTTTGCGAACAGTTCGGAGTTGGTTAAAAAAGTGTTGATCAGGGTGTTCCAATCTGCTTCTGATTTGATTTCTGGGAGGTCAAAACTGTATTTGTCCCGGATGTCAAGCGCTCCTCCATTAAAGACATTCAAAATCCCTTGCAGGTAGTAGTTTATGTGAAAAGTCAGCAAGGCGATTGTGTTTAGGTTGCCAATTTTTTGAATTGCCTGTTCCCAACTTACGCTTGAAATTTGATCCTTGAAGTTTGTGTTTGCAATCCATTTTCCATCGAGAAGAACCTCCCGGAGCCGGTTTGCGATAGCCTGATTTCTTGCCATGGTACCTGTTGTTTTTTTTAATGCTTGTCGTTGTTTCTGTTGTTCTACTCTTTTTGGACTACGATGAAACTTGAGGTGGATTTAGAGCGTGTTTATAATTTAGTCGCCGGGCTGCAAACGGCAAATTTTGC
>JBJXEZ010000142.1:0-10311 GCA_046153695.1 Saprospiraceae bacterium | reverse complement strand
CCCCGCCAACCCATCGAATCCATCATATCATTTCAACCACACAATTATGAAACACCTGACATTATCAATAGCGGTGTTTGCGCTCTTGCTTACCGCGTTTGCCTGCAATCAAGCAGGTCCCGAAACCAATGGCACCGCAACGGCCCCAGCGGCTGGCCAATCTGGCGTACAAGACGAAGTATCACAGAAAAACGTAGTCCAGATCGCAGTCGGCTCCAAAGATCACACCACGTTGGTGGCAGCCGTCAAGGCCGCTGCCTTGGTGGATGCGCTGTCCAACGCCGGGCCGTTCACCGTATTTGCGCCCACCGACGAGGCGTTTTCCAAAGTACCCAAGGAAACGCTGGACAACTTGATGAAGCCCGAAAACAAGGACGCGCTGTCGAACATCCTCGAATACCACACCTTCGTGGGCGTGGTAAAAACAGAACAAATGCGCGACGGGCAAAAACTCAATCAGGTTAACTTGAAAAATATCATGCTGAGCGTCAAGGACGGTAAAGTTATGGTTAACGGCAAAGCCAACATCCTGGCTTCTGTACCAGCCTCCAACGGCATTGTTCATGTGATTGATGCCGTGCTGATACCTGAATGATCCCGGATAAAAACACCCACCCACCATGTTCAAAATCACCAATACTTCCCGCATCATCCTCGCTGTTAGTGCCTTGGCGCTGTTTTTTATGCTAAAAACACCGATCTGGAGTATCTACCTCACTGCACCCCAGTACCCGGAAGGCCTGGAGATGAAGATCTGGCACGACACCCTCACGGGTGATGTGAAGATCATTAGTGCCCTTAATCACTACATCGGTATGCGGGCCATCAATGTGGATATGTTTCCGGAATTCAAGTACATGGGCAACCTGATCATCGCTGTCGCAGTGTTGTGTTTTGCGTTGGCGCTAGTGGGGCGCTGGTGGTCGGCGCTGGGCTATTGGCTCGTGCTGGCCACAATGGACTCGCTCGCGCTGTACGATTTTTGGCGCTGGGGCTATGACTACGGGCACAACCTCGATCCGACGGCACCCATCGTCATCCCGGGAATGGCCTACCAGCCGCCGGTGATCGGATACAAGCAACTGCTCAATTTCGAAGCTTGGTCCATGCCCGATGTGGGTGGCCTCGTGCTAATGGGTGTGACCGGCATAGCGCTTTTTATCACGGTTTTCGAGTGGTGGAAAAAACGCAAGCAGAGCAAGGCGGCAACCCAACCGAAAGTTTCGGTAGCTGTTGTGCTACTTCTTCCGTTGTTTTTTTTGCAATGCGGCACTGGTCCGCAACCAATCAAATACGGCACCGACAACTGCGATTTTTGCAAAATGACGCTCATGGACAAGCGGTACGGGGCCGAAATCGTGACTTCCAAAGGCAAGGTGTACAAATTTGATGACGTGAACTGCCTGGTCATGTTCGAGCGAGAAGGCACCATTGCGCCGGCGGACGTGGCTGGCCGATACCTCACCGATTTTACCCACGAGGGCATATTACTTGACGCGGAAAAGGCCGTTTACCTGCGCAGCGACAACCTTAAAACGCCCATGGCCTCGCAAGTGGCGGCTTTTTCCGCACAAGCCGATCTGGCGAAAACAATGTCGGAGACTGGCGGAGAGGCGCTGGCTTGGGCACAGGTGAACAACCTGTTTAAATAATCCACTATGAAGCAAATTGCCCTGTCGTTCTTTTTTCTTGTCATCCTCCAGACTCTTCCCGCACGCACGTGGGTGGTAGCGCCCGGCGCGGCGCTGGCGAGCGTACAAGCCGCCGTAGATGCCGCCGATCCGTACGACACGGTGCTCGTCCGCTCGGGTGAATACCGGGAGGCGGTCATCATTGAGAAACCGCTGACCTTGCGTGGCGAAGGCTGGCCCCTGCTTGATGGCGAGCACCGACGACAGCCGATGAGCATCCGTTCCAACCACGTTTCAGTGAGTGGATTTCGGGTAGTGCGCTGCGGGTCCGGGTCGCTGGAAGATCAGGCAGGCATCAAGGTGTATAATGCCCGGTACGTGTACGTTTTCGGCAACATGCTCGAAGACAATTACTTCGGTATTTATCTTTCCAACAGTAAACTTTGCTGGGTGACCGGCAACCGCCTGACTGCACAGGGCGAAGTGGAACAGACCTCCGGCAACGGTATTCATGCCTGGAAATGCGACAGCATAACCATCGCCGACAACCGCGTACAGGGCCATCGCGACGGGATTTACTTCGAGTTCGTCACCAACTCCCGCATCGTCCGCAACTGGAGCGAGGGTAACGTGCGGTATGGCCTGCATTTTATGTTTTCGCACAACGATTCTTACGAGCACAACACGTTCGTCGGAAATGGCGCTGGTGTTGCCGTCATGTACACCCGAAACGTGACGATGCGCTACAACACGTTTTCCGAAAACACCGGGGGAGCGGCCTACGGCATCCTGCTGAAAGATATCCAGAGCAGCCATATCTCCGACAACGTTTTTTTGAAAAATACGGCAGCCATTTTCATGGAAGGCTGTACTCGCAGTGTACTGGAGCGCAACGAGTTCCGCCAAAACGGCTGGGCCTTGAAAGTGCAAGCCAGCTGTGACGGAAATACCTTCCGGAACAACAACTTTTTCGCCAACACCTTCGACGTATCCACCAACAACCAGCTCGTACTCAACACGTTTGAGAAAAACTACTGGGACAAGTACGAGGGCTACGACCTCAACCGCGACCAGATCGGTGACGTGCCATACCGCCCCGTGAGCCTGTTCGCCATGGTGTCCGACCAAATGCCCTATGCGATGATGTTCTGGCGCAGCTTCACGGTGTTGTTACTTGACCGCGCCGAAAAAGTCATTCCCAGTCTTTCTCCGGATAACCTGCGTGATATTGCTCCGCTGATGAAACCGTACGATCCATCCCTGCGCTAACTCAAAACCCAACCCTGTCTATGTTGCAAGTCCAGCACGTCAGCAAAACCTTTGGCCGGCTCCAGGTTTTGAAAAACGTCCACCTAAGTTTCGACCGGGGGCAGGCTGTGGCCGTTATCGGGCCGAACGGTTCCGGCAAGACCACGCTCATCAAGAGCATACTCGGCATGGTAGTGCCAGAGGAGGGGCGTATTGTTTTTCAAGGGCACGTCATCGGCCAGGACGCGCAGTACCGCCGACATATCGGTTATATGCCCCAGATCGGGCGCTACCCCGACAATATGCAGATCGGGGAACTGTTCGATATGATGCGCGACTTGCGGAATAACGCCGAAACTACACTGGACGAGGACCTCATACACGCTTTCAAACTGCCCGACATTTACCAAAAAACCATGCGCACGCTTTCGGGTGGCACCCGACAGAAGGTGAGCGCCGCGCTGGCATTTCTGTTCAACCCGCCCGTCATGATCCTCGACGAGCCAACCGCCGGTCTCGATCCCTTGTCAGCAGAAATTTTGAAAGAAAAAGTGCTGCACGAAAAACAGCGCGACAAACTTTTTCTCATCACGTCGCACATCATGAGCGACCTGGAGGAACTCGCCACCCATGTACTTTACCTCGTAGAAGGGCGCGCTGTTTTTTTTAAAACACTGGAAACGCTCCGGTCAGAAACGAGGGAAGAACGCTTGGGCAAGGCAATTACACGGATCATGCAAACCGCAACATCATGAGCACCGAAACTCTAAAAACTCCGTACCCTCTCGCCATGGAAAATAGTGAACACCGCAAAACAGGTATCGCCGGTTTGCCGATGCTGAAAATTGCCAAGTACGTCGTGTACGACATCTTGCGCAACCAGTTTGTGCTGGCGTACCTCGTGTTCCTGGTACTGGTGTCCATGAGTTTTTTCAATCTGGAGAGCGATCCGGCCAAGGGCATGATGAGTCTGCTGAATATTATCCTGATCGTGTTGCCCTTGGTGAGCATCGTGTTTGCCACCATCCACTTGTACAATTCATACGAGTTTACCGAACTGATGTTGGCTCAACCCTTGCGCCGATCCGACATCTTTCTGGGCCAATACCTCGGTATGGCGGCCTCGCTGTGCATCGCTTTCGGTGTGGGCGTGGGCGTGCCGGTGTTGTTGTATGAAGGTACTTGGAGTGGGGCTGTGCTAGTCGTGTGCGGGTTACTACTTACACTTGTATTCGTGTCCATGGCCTTTTTGGCCACAGTGCTCGCGCGCGACAAGGCGCGGGGCATCGGCATCGCACTGTTGTTGTGGTTTTTCTGCACCATACTATACGATGGACTGGTACTCATGGGCATGTTTGCATTCAGCGAGTACCCGTTGGAAAAGGTCATCATCGCGCTGGCGTTTTTCAACCCGGTTGATCTGGCCCGTGTCGCCATGTTGCTCCAGTTGGATGCCGCCGCGCTCATGGGTTATACGGGAGCACTGTTTCAACATTTTTTCGGCTCCATGTGGGGCAGCGGGTTATCTGCTCTGGCCATGCTGGCATGGATCGGGCTGCCCCTTTGGCTGGCCTTGCGGATTTTCCGTAATAAGGACATTTAGGAACGTGACCAAAACAAGTTGCACAGAGGCTCACGGAGTTTGAGAGGACACAGAGAAATAAATATGCTAAATCGCCTTAGATCAAAAAACCTTTACTCTGTGTCCTCTCAAACTCCGCGAGCCTCTGTGCAATTTGTTTTTCTCTGCTCCCATAGGCGCTTTTTTGAGCGTTTAAAATGGCTAAAGTCGAGCTAAGAAACGCGGACGAAACAAAGTGAGCGCTGCTGATGAACCTCACTTCACCCCAAGCCGCTCCAGCGCCGCTTTCGGGTCGGGGTGGTTGGGCGACATTTTGTTGGCCCGCAGGTAATCTTTTTTTGCTGCCTCTACATCGCCCATGAGCTCCAAACTTACCCCTCGGTAGTGGTAGGCCAGTACGAATAGTGGGTCAGTCTTGATCGCCAAATCGAAATGGGTGTAGGCTTTTTGCAGCGAATCCAGTTCAAGGTAGATAGCCCCCATGTCGAAGTACGCATTGGAGTAATCGGGGTTTCGCACAATGATACCCCGGTAGATTTCGAAAGCCTTGTCGAACTCGCCCCGGTATTTGTAAAACATGGCCTTGTACTCGTGTGCCTCCAGGTCTGTGGAGTCCACGCGCAGGGCATTGTCGAGGTACTGGATAGCCAGCGGATCGTTTCGGTTGATAAATATACGGCCGAGAATGCGCCAGCCATCGGCATTGTCGGCGTTGATCTGGAGCGATTTTCGGAACGATGCGATGGCGCTTAACGTGTCGCCCTTATCGAGCGCGACACGGCCCGCCATATAAAATGCTTCGGGATGTTGCGGGTTGATTTTCAGAATTTTATCGAGGGTGACCAAGGCCTCGCCGTGCTGCTTGACGATGAGTTGGATCTCGCTCAATTTGAGCAATGTTTGAATACGGCCAGGGAACAGGTAGGCGGCGGTAAGCAGCACGTCGAGCGCGCGTTTGGAGTCGTTAGGCCGGGCGTAGTCGAGCAATACGTCGGCAAGCAGGTGGTAGTACCTGGGTTGGAGTGAGTCCTGCTGGATGGCCGCCGAAAGGTCGCGCAACGCCTCATCAAAGGCCTCCAGGTCGTGATAGGCTTCGGCACGCAGGTGAAGCAAGGAGTCGTTCGAAGGGTCTTCGGCCAGAAGGCGGTTCAGTTGGGCCAATTCGGGATTCTGTTGTTCGGCCGGACTGAGCGGCTGGGGCTGGGGATCACCCCCGCAGGCGAAGGCGAGGAGCAGGCAAGCGGCGATGCCGGCAAATAGAGCGAATCGAATCATGTTGTTTGCGGTAATTTCCGTGAAAAAGTGGTTGGCAAAGGTACGGGCCTGCCCGGAGATTTTTCGAGCCAGTGCCAAGCCTGGCGAATGGCCCTGAACAATCCCCCTTGCTCCCCGTTGTACGGCATGAATGGACTTGTTTTCACGCGAATTTGGTCAAGGCTCTCCCGTCGTCATCCTGCACGGCCTGTTTGGCTTTTCCGACAACTGGCAGACCGTTGCCAAGGCCCTTGCCGACCAGCACCTCGTATTCACGCCCGACCTGCGCAACCACGGGCGCTCCCCCCACCTGCCCACGCACTCCTACCCGGAAATGGCCGACGATCTACAGGTTTTTTTGGAACAACACTGGGTGTTCCAAACCGCGCTTGTGGGCCACTCCATGGGCGGGAAAGTTGCTATGCAACTCGCCCTGAACCGCCCCGACATGGTGGACCGGCTCGTTGTTGTGGATATCGCGCCTGGCCCTGCATCCGACAACCACGGGGACATTTTCCGGGCACTGCTTGACCTCGACCTGACTCAAATCAACGCACGCCCACAGGCCGAAGCCTGGCTTGCAACGCGCGTACCAGACGTTGGAACCCGGCAGTTTTTGTTAAAAAATATCACCCGAAACCCCGACGGTGGCTTTGCCTGGAAAATGAACCTGCCTGTACTTTGGGCCGAATATCCCGCCATTCTGGCTGGCGTGCAGGGCGAACCATTCAGCAAACCGACACTGTTCATTCGTGGCAGCCGTTCCGATTATATCCGGGACGCGGATTTCCCGCTGATTCGCTCCCTGTTCCCGCAGGCACAAGTTGTGACCGTGGAGGGTGCCGGGCACTGGGTTCACGCCGACAAACCGGTGGAGCTACTGGCGGTATTGCGGGAGTTTTTGGGGTAAATACTCCGGCAGTATACTATCTATTCAAGTTTACGTTTTGAATCTGGCTTTTTGCCCCGAGATTGCCCTGTTTTTTTGAAAATTGGCTCTACTATTTGCCTCAAAAACAGGTTGCTCATGAACTTAAGCAACCTCTAAAAGCGTGTCATGAAACTACTTGCCATTTTCGCCTTCCTCCTCCTGCCCTTTTTTGTTCGCTCCAACACGGACAGCCTGCCACCCGATTCAGGCCTGCTTTGGAGTGACTCCTCCTACCTTCAAATCCCGGTTTATGCTCTTGGGGATCGAGGCGACCTGGCCAAGGACCACGTGGACTTGTCGCATTGGTGCCCCGCACCCGGCGACCAGTCGGGACAGCAGGCCTGCGTCGGCTTTGCCGTGGCCAATGCCATGTCAATTCTTTGGGCAACATCCAAACCAGGCGCTGGCCGCAAACGGGAGGGGCAACATCGATTTTCACCGGCTTTTATTTACAATCAGATCAAAATAAACAGTGATTGCAGGTCCGGGGCTTACCTGGATCAGGCGCTGAAACTCGCCCGGGAGCAGGGTGTTTGCTCGTTGAAATCATTTCCATTCGATTCCAATAATTGTACCCGACAACCCACTGCCCGTCAACGAAAAGAGGCTTCGCGATACCGAATCGAATCGCTTCAGCGGTTTCCGCTTGATGCTGCCCCCGACAGCATACTGCGCTGGACGAAATACGCGCTATCGTTCAACAACCCCGTTGTGGTGGGCCTGCGCGTCACACCCAATTTTTACGGCGTGGCCAAGGGGCAGGAGCGTTGGAAGCCGTTTCCGGTGGGTGGTGGCAGTCAGGGGCACGCCCTTGTTGTAGTAGGCTATGACCTACGGGAACAAACAGTCACCCTGTTCAACAGCCACGGCTCCGAATGGGGAAAAGGTGGTTTTGTGAAAATGGCTTTTGACGACTATGCCCGGCAGGTGCGGTACGGCGTGGTGCTGTTCTGAAGAGGCGGGAATACACATGTGAAAAAAAATTTGAAAACAAGTTGGAATGCGGGAACCTTTGCACCCGCAGTTGCCGTTTTGCCCGTTCATTCGGTAAAACGGACGCGTTTTGCCCAAACACAAACCAGCCGAAAGGGCTACACCGTATCCATCATGGCAAACGAACTTACACCGACCAACAGTCACCACATCTTCGAGCGCGAGTTTTCCCCGCTACTCGACGCGGTGTTCTCGTTCGCGTATCGCCTGACAAACGACGCGACGCGGGCTGAGGACTTGACTCAGGAAACCTACCTAAAAGCATGGCGTTTCATCGGCCATTATGAGCCGAACACCAATGCCAAGGCTTGGCTTTTCCGCATCTGCCGGAACGCTTTCATCAACGAGTACCGCGCTATGGTGCGTGTGCCGCGCAAAGTAGACTACGAGGACATCGTCGTGTACCACAACGAGGACGATCCTACCAACAACGCCTATTCCAGCCTGCACATGGAAATGGGCGGCTGCCTGATCGGGGATGAGGTGGCCAAGGCTGTCAACACCTTGGCACCACACGTTCGCATGATCGTGCTGCTCGACCTGGAGGATTTTACTTACGAAGAGATTGCAGCCATCGCCAATATTCCGATTGGCACGGTGCGCTCGCGTTTACACCGCGCACGCAACGTTTTGGCAGAAAATCTTCGTGAATATGCGCTCCAACGCGGCTATGCGGTGGATTCTGACCAACCCGTACCGAACGACGCACATTCCATGCTCGCGTAAAAAAGGTTTGCCCGGCATTTGGCCCGTGGCAAACCTTTTTTTTGAATGCTATTAGTGCCATTCACAATCAATACACAGCATCTTTTCACCGCTATCGCTTTTCCAAGTCCATACCAACGCTCCTATGTCGTACAGTTTTAAAGACCAAAACTTGTTTGCGTGTTATAGTCCGACCACCGGCAGACAACCGGCCCGGCCACGCAAGGGGTCTGTACAGGCATTAGTGAACGGGGCCAATGGATGAGCAGCAGCACAACTAATTTGGTAACATGAAGAATCCATGTAAAACAAATGGCTTCACGACAACAGACTCTGTCGTATCCGTAGGGATCAAAATCAACCAAGAAGACCACGACGACCTCCCCTTTTCCGCAACCTTAGGCGATGGCCCGCAAGAAACCCGCTCGCCACAAGAAGAAGCCTTCCGAGCACTGCTGCGCGACAACCTGCCGAGGCATGAGGCCCCCCAGGCCCTTCGGGAACGCATCCAGCGATCCATCATGAACATGCCCGATTGAGCAGCGGCATAGTTATTCCCACCCTTTTGTTTCCCATTTTTTTTTATCGCCGGAAGATTCACCAGAATCGCTCCGGCGATTTTTGTTTGAAGCGTTTTTTTCTCTACCGGATGCCGTTTCAAAAAAAATTTCGTCTTTTGTCCCCAAACTTGATGTTATGAGCCAGCCTGTTACATTCCTCTGCGTATCCAGTTATTTCAAAGGCAACGATTTCCTGCGTAGCATGAAGGCCATCGGTGCCACTGTGTACCTGGTCACGTCCAAAAAACTAGAGGATAAACCCTGGGCCCGTGAAGCCCTTGACGACATTTTTTTTGTTGAACAAGGCCCCGATAACTCGTGGGACATGAACGCGGTAGTCGCCGGGCTGGCCTGGCTCATGCGCTCCAAGAAAATTGATCGGATCGTAGCACTTGACGACTTCGATGTGGAAAAGGCCGCCCATTTGCGCGAGCACTTTCGCATACCTGGCATGGGCCAAACCACCCACCGGCATTTTCGCGACAAACTGGCCATGCGCATGAAAGCGCAGGAAGCGGGCATTCGGGTACCCGGATTTTCGGCCTTGTTCAACGATGAGGATATCCGCCATTTTGCCGCCACAATGCCCGCACCCTGGATAGTCAAGCCGCGCGGTCAGGCATCTGCTACAGGTATGAAAAAAGTACACACCGTTGATGAACTCTGGGCACATCTCGAAACCCTCGGCGGCGAACGCCATCAGTACCTCATTGAACAGTTCAAACCCGGTCATGTGTACCACGTGGATGCCTTGTCGTCGGGTGGCAAAGTTATTTTTGCGCGGGCATCCCAGTACCTTGCCCCGCCGTTCGATGTGGCCCACGCTGGCGGTATTTTCCGCAGTGCCATCATGGAGCAGGGCGACAAGGACGAAAAAGCGCTGCTCGAACAGAACACTGCCGTCATGGAAGCCTTTGGCATGCAGTACAGCGCCAGCCATACCGAGTTTATCAAGTGCCACGAGGACGGAAAAATTTATTTCCTTGAAACCGCCTCGCGAGTGGGTGGAGCCCATATCGCTGAAATGGTCGAAGTAGCCTGCGGTATCAATCTGTGGGGCGAGTGGGCGCGTATTGAGCACGCTGAAGCCATCGGCCAGCCGTACAAATTGCCCAAGGTGCAAAAGGACTATGCAGGCATCATCGTTTCGCTTACCCGCCAGGAATGGCCCGATACCAGTCAGTTCAAGGACCCGGAAATCGCCTGGCGTATGACCAATATGAGTTTCCACATCGGCCTTATCGTGCGCTCGCCCAAACGCGCCCGCGTACTCGAGTTATTGGATGATTACACAGCCCGCGTGCAGCGTGACTACCACGCCAGCGCCCCCGCTCCAGACAGACCGCTTGTGTAAGCGGTAGGAGCGGTTGAACGGATAGTAAAAATGGCAGGGACATAGCTATGTCC
>JBJXEZ010000141.1:0-8244 GCA_046153695.1 Saprospiraceae bacterium | reverse complement strand
ATCTTGCTGTCGCTAATTGTTTCAACGCCAATCAACCCAACTCCCTGTACGAAAACCACAGCGCGGTAAACGGCAACAACTGGCTCCAGGTCAACCTGGTAGGAACCACCAGCAACCGCTCGGCCATCGGCGCCAAAGTGCTAGTGACCGCAACCATCAACGGCCAACAGGTAACCCAACTGCGCGAAATCAGTGCACAATCAGGCTACTGTGGTCAAAACCAACTCGCCGCTCATTTTGGCCTCTCCGCTGCGAATTTGGTATCGGTGCAGGTTTTGTGGCCCTCTGGCCTGGAAGAATTGTACGGCAACATAAGCGCCAACCAACACGTCACTGTTACCGAAGGGCAGGGTGTGGTAGGTGTAGACCAACCGCTGCTTAACGGACCCACCCGGGCGTTGACAGTTCAGCCCAATCCTTCATCGGACTCGGTGACGGTGGTTTGGGAACAGCAGGAGGCCGAAACCGTTCAATTGCGCCTCCTGGGTGCGCAAAGCCAGGTTTTTGTTTCCCAATCAATAGATGCCACTCCAGGCCGCAACACCTGGCGTTGGGACGGAAAAATACCCGCTGGAAATTACGCCGTCCAAGTGCAGGGAACCAACTGGAAGGCAACAGGAATATTGGTAAGAACGGGACATTGACAAACGGTGTCAATGCCGTGCTTCGTGCAGCCATACGACTGAAGCGTTGCGGTGGTGCGGTAGGCAAAAAAAAGCCCCCCGACGCAGCTGTCAGGGGGCACAAAGTATCAAAACACGCTTCAATGTTTTCCGGTTAAAATCATTCCTGCGGGCTGAACACCAGGCGTTTGGCAATGGTGTGTTCGCCACTGCGCAACACCACCGTGTACACTCCGGCGCTGAGGCCTGCCTCGCGCAGGTTCACCGGCAGTGTCATGTCCGCCACGGCTTCCATTTTGCGTTCCCAGATCAACTGACCCAGTTTTCCATAAATTGAAATCAAAACCGTTTCGCCGGCGAAGTCGCTCAGGTCAATCCACACCCGGTCGGTAGTCGGGTTGGGCTGTAAGTTTAGAGTTTTGAGTTTTGAGTTTTGAGTTTTGAGTTGGTCCGTGGGTGTACGGTTTTCGGCCCCTTGCGGCGGCCCGTAGTTGTTCCCCTGCACCATAATCACCTGCGCGGCCGTCGTCGTGTTCCCGCACAAATCCTGGGCACGCCACGTCCGCGTGACGGTGTAGTCCGCCGAGCAGCCGCTACCCGTTGGCACCTGCCCGAGGTACGTGATAAACACATAACCGCCGCAGGCATCCGAAGCCGTCGGGTTGGTCAGCGGTGGCAGGCCTTGGTTACACTGGATGGTCACGCCTGCTGGCACCGAGGTGAACACCGGTGCGCCGCCGTCCGAGACCTGAATCGTTTGCGTGGCCGCCGTGGTATTGCCGCAGGCATCCGTGGCCTTCCAGGTGCGTTTGATCTGGTAGTTGCCGGGGCAGGAGCCGCTCGTGGTGCTTTGCCCCAGATACGTCACCGTCGCTGCGCCGCAGCCGTCCGAGGCCGTGGGCGTGCCCACCGGCGGCGGCGTGTCGTTGCAGGCGATGGTCGTATTGTCCGGGAAGGACGTGAATGCCGGTTTGCCGGTATCCGTCACCACGATGCGTTGGGACACCGACGCGGTGTTGCCGCAGTTGTCCGCCGCCGTCCAGCGGCGGGTCAGGGTGTAGGCATTGGCGCAAGCGCCCGCCGTGGTGGTTTGGCCGTTGTAGGTGATGGCTACCGTGGCATCGCAGTTGTCTGTGGCTGTGGGCGATCCCGGGTTGGGTGGGATAGCGTCGCACTGGACCGTGATGTTCACCGGGACGCTGGTGAACGCAGGTTTTTGCGTGTCAATCACGGTGATGCGTTGCGTGGCGGTTTTGGTGTTGCCGCACAGGTCGGTCGCCGTCCACTGGCGAGTGATGGTATACGAATCGGTGCAGGAGCCGGCAGTTTGGGTCTGGCCGTTGTACACGACGTTCACCGAGCCGCCGCAGCCGTCCGTGGCTGTGGCCGTGCCCACGGCGGGCAGGCTGCCGTTGCACTGCACCGTCACATTGGTCGGCACCGAAGTGAACACAGGCAACACGTCGTCGTACACGGTGATGACCTGCACGCAGTCGGTGCTGTTGCCGGAGATGTCGGTGGCGCGGTAGGTGCGAGTGATGGTCTTGCGGTTGGCGCAGGTCATGTTGGTGGTTGCGTCGCCGACGTGCGATTTGGTCGGTGTGTCGCAGTTGTCATTGGCGGAGACAGAAGCGAGACTTGCGGGCGGTACCTGGCCGGCGCAGGTCACGGTGACGGCGTTGGGGCAGTTGATGGTCGGCTTGGTGTCGTCGGCCACCGTGACGGTGAACGAGCAGTCCGTCAGCACGGCATTTCCAGCCAAATCGGTGTAGGTGTACACCACCGTGTGGGTCGTGTTGCTGACGTTCAGCGAGGTGCCGCTCGTCGGGCCGCTGACGTAGGTCGCCACGCCGGTGCCGTCGCAGTTGTCGGAGAAGGTCGGGGCGGTGTACGTCACCGTCACGGCGCAGTCCGCGCCGCCGTCGTCGTTGGTTTTCAGCAAGATGTTGGACGGGCAGCCCGCGAGGGTGGGTTTTTCCATGTCTGAAACCGTCACCGTGAACACACAAGTAGGTGCGCCGCAGGGGTTTGTCGCCGTGACGGTCACGGTCGTGTTGCCCTTGTTGAAGGTCGCTCCGCTGCCTGTTCCGCTGCCGCTTCCGGTTGTCGCGCCTGCAAAGTCGTAGGTGAGCGTTGGCGCGGGTGCGCCCGTCGCCGTCGCCGTGTACGAAACGACGGCGGCACATTGGCCGGTCGTCGTGTTTTCGGTGAGCGGGCCGGTTGGGCAAACGGAGAACGACGGAGCCACGCAAATGCCCGTTCCAGTCACCGCAAAATCGTACACCGCCTCGTCGCAGTCGTCATTATTGATGGTAATCGTCGCGTTTTGAGCGCCCTCCTCTGTCGGCGAAAAGGTCACCATGAACGTTTCCGAACCGCCTGCCGAAACCGAAGCCGGTTCGCCACTGACGACAAATTTTACATTGTCAGAGGTGATGCTGCTGATGGTCAGCACGGCATTTCCCGTGTTTTGAATGGTAAACGTGCGGGCAAAACTGCCGTTTATCGGGACGGGGCCAAAATCGGTGTGGTCGTCGCCGGGGCCGGGGGTCGCGTCGCCGTCGGCGATGTCGATGGCGTTGCCTTGCACATTGATTTCAAGCGCCGGTGCGCAGGCGGGCGGCGTGGTCAGGTGATTGCTGACATCCACCGTGCCGGTAAAGCCGTTGGGGCCGTCTAACGTGGGTGCGCCGCCGCCCCAATAATTGCTTTGCGCCACCAATGCCGTACCCGATTGGCGGATGGAGGTGGTGTTGCACAAAAAGGTGTTGTTGATGATGGAGTTGCCGGTATTTGTGCCGGATGTAATGATACCATAGGTGCAGCCCGTGATGGTGTTGCAGGAAACAAGCAAGTTTGGGATGTTGCCGTCCAAACTAAGACCAACACCACGGTTGTTCACCTTGCAGTTTTTGATGGTCATCGTTCCCGTTGAGCCAGCCGTGATCAGGCCGTAGCCGCCTATCGCCCCGGTCGGTTTACTCAAATCAAGGTTGTCGAAGGTCAGGCCGGAGCAATCGCCAACGAGAATGGAAGCGTCCGTTCCGCTCAAATTGAGCAGGCCGTCGGTGTCTTTTATCAGGATATTGGCCGCAGGCGACGCGTTTTCATCGCCGATGATTTTGTTCGAACAAGAAGACAGAATCAACGCTATGTTGGCTCCCGTTCCGCCGAACAGGTTGTTCGAGGCTGCAATTGTGCCACTCGTTACGTTCTGAAAATACAGGGCCGATGCGTCGCCATTGAGGCCGGAGTTTCGCAGGTCGTTGTTGGTGATGGTCCAGTTGGCGTTGCCATAGCAATAAATGCCGGCGTAGCGGTTGCCCACCTTGCAGTTTTTGACTGTCATCGCCCCGGATGGGTTGATCAAATACAGCCCGGTACCATCCATTGCCCCGGCCGGTTTGCTCACATCGAGGTTGTCGAAGGTCAGGCCGGAGCCAGCGCCGGTGCGAATGGATATGTCCGTTCCGCTCAAATCGAGCAGGCCGTCGGTGTCTTTTATCAGGATATCGGCCGCAGGCGAGGCATTTTCATCGCCGATGATTTTGTTCGAACAGGAGTTCAGAAACAATGCCGTATTGGCTCCCGTGCCGCCGAACAGGTTGTTCGAGGCTGCAATCGTGCCGCCGTTGACGCCCGTAAAACTCAGGGCCGCTTCGACGCTGTTGAAGCCGGAGGTGCGCAGGTCGTTGTTGATGACCGTCCAGTTGGCGTTGCCGGTCAAATCCAGGCCGGTTCTACGGTTGCCCACCTTGCAGTTTTGAATGACCACCGTGCCGGAAGAAGCAGAGATACTGAATCCCATACCGCCCTGCGCCCCGGACTTGCTGACATCCAACCCCTGAATGGTCAATGCCGTCGGGTTGCTGGCTGTGAAAACCGTAAAGTCGCCGTCAATGAGAAAGGTCGGCGTACCCACGACGTACCCCGGAGCGGTGGTGCCGTCAATGGTCAGGGCCTGGGTGATGCTCGGCAGCCCCGACGCGAGGGTCAGCGTACCGGCCACCGAAAAGGTGATGAGGTCCGCCCCAGCGGCGGCGTTGGCATCGATGATGGCCTGCCGGAGCGAGCCTGCGCCCGCGTCGTTGGTGTTGGTCACCGAGAAGGTGGCGGCCCATGCACTTGTCTGGGCGAACAGGAACAAAGCGAAGACCATCAACAGCGAGCTGCTGTTGCGGCACACGGATGCCCGAAAGGAGTAAGTAAAAGTACTTTCCATAAAACGACTTTTTAACAGTGACAAAATGCGTTTGAAAAAATGCTGCCCGGGCTGGTGTTCGTGTTAAAAAGTCCAGCACCCGGGACAGCACCTTTTTTCTTTTCCATTTTGGGAACCCCCAATCAGGATGGGACAAAGGTGGGGTCATCCGGTATGGGACAAACCGGACAACTTGCAGGGACAAAACGGACATTTTGTCAAAAAACAGGGAAATTTTACCGCAGATAAGCGGAAGGTGCCACGCCGAACCGTTCCTGAAACAGCGTGGAGAAATACGGCGTGTCGCGGAAGCCGACCGCATATCCGGTCTCTTTGACGGTGGTGAACTTGCCGTTGAGAAGAAAAACTTTGGCCAGTTGCAGGCGCATTTCCTGCAAATAAAGGTTGGGCGAAAGCCCTGTGAGCGGTTGGAGGCGGCGGCCGAACTGGCGTTGGCTGAGGTTCAGTTGGGCGGCCACCCATTCCAGCGTGAAATTGCGGTCGGAGATATTTTTCGAAAAAATGGCCTCCACTTCTTTCAGCCAATCGCTGTCCACCTGGGCGATGACGGGTTTTCCCGCGACCGGTTCCGCCGCCCCGTCCGTTCCATTTTCTGAAAAATACTGCATCCGCTCGCGGTAGTTGCGGAGCAGGTTTTCGATGCGGGCTATTAGTTCTTCTTCTTCAAATGGTTTGGTCAGGTAGTCGTCCACGCCGATGCGGAGGGCTTCGAGTTTTGCCCGGGCGTTCACTTTGGCGGTGAGCATGATGACGGGCAGGTGCCGCCAGCGGTCGTCGGATTTGAGTCTTTCCAAAAATTGGAAACCGTTCATGACGGGCATCATCAGGTCGGAAATAATCAAGTCCGGCTGACGGTCGCCGATCGTCAAAAAATCGAGCGCGGCCTGCCCGTTTCCGGCGGTGAAAACTTGATAGTCAGAAAGGAGAAAATGCAAATATTCCCGCAGGTCGGGGTTGTCTTCGACGACGAGAATGGTGGATGGCGGTCGTTGGACGGCGGACGGCGGACGGTTCCCGCCCTTGTTGGTGTCCTCGGGGAAAGTATCCCGAAACCCTGTTTCGGGCGGCTTGTTTCCCGGCGATTCCTGCCCGGAACGGAGTTCCGGGATACTTGCCACCGGCTCTCCGGCGGCTTCCTTTTTGGGAAATTTAAAATAGAAAACACTCCCGCTGCCCCACTCACTTTCTGCCCAAACATCGCCGCCGAGCAACTGCGCCAATTCTTTGCACAACGAAAGACCGATGCCCGTGCCGCCTCCGGCCTCCCCCCAGCCCCCTCCAACAGAGGGGGAGTCTTCTTCCCTCCCTGTTGGGGAGGGCCGGGGTGGGGCTTGATAAAAACGGTCGAAAATATGCGGCAAATCATCGGGGTGGATGCCCGGCCCGGTGTCAGCGACGCTCAATTGAATGTCTTGTCCCGATGCCTCGGGATGGTCTTCAAGTTCTTCGATGACCAGCGTCACCCTGCCGCCGGGAGGCGTAAATTTCAAGGCGTTGGACAGGAAATTGTGCACGATTTTTTCAAACTTGCTTTTGTCGAGCATCAAATTCAGTGACTCGTCTGCCCGGTATTCAAACGCCAAATCCAGCCCGTCGCTCGATGCAGCGGATTTAAATTGCGCCAACTGCTCTTTCAAATAAGGAAAAAAAAGGACGGGTTCTTCGACCACTTCCAATTTGCCCACTTCTAATTTCGAGAGGTCGAGGATTTCGTTGATGAGTTTTTGAAGTTGCCGGGCGTTGCGCTCGATGAATTGGTAAAGTTTGTGGTCGTTGCCATTTTTTTCGCTGCGTTTCAAAAGCGAATTGACCGGGCCGAGTATGAGGGTCAAGGGCGTTCGGAGTTCGTGGGAGACGTTGGCAAAAAAGCGGGATTTGAGTTTTTCCAGCGATTGGAGTTCACCGGCCTGCTGCTCCAACTGCTCGTTCTGTTGCCGGATGGTGCGGGTGCGTTGTTGGACTTCTGTTTCTAATTGCCTTTTTTGCTGTTTGAGCTGGGTGATGCGGATTTTATAGAACCCGAAAATAGCACCGAGGGAAAAAAGACCGGCCAAAAGGAAGAACCATTCCTGCAAATAAAACGGCCGGAGTACCCGAATTGGAATGGCCAATTCCTGGCTGGAAAAAACGCCGGTGGCAGTCTGGCCTTTAATTCTAAGTATAAAATTTCCGTATTGCAGCCCCAGCAGACTGATGCGATTTTCCCGGAGGTAGACCCACGTTTCGTCCAAACCTTCCAGCCGGTAGGCGTACCGGATTTGCTCCGGGGTGTTGAAATCCAGAAGCGAAAATTCGAGGTTGACGACCCCGTCGCCGGGGCGGAGCACGATTTCAGGTCCTGCGGCAAAGTCTTTCATTTTGTCCACCATGCGATTTGCCTGGCCATCAAATTGCTGCAGGTCGAGCAGCACGAGCGGGACATCGTTCGCGATTTCAACGTGTTGAAAATCAAGTGGATGAAAGGTCGTCACGCCGTTCAGGCTACCGAAATAGAGTTGCCCGTCTTTCGCCTGATAGTGCGAAATGCGGTTGAATTCCGTGTGCGGAAGCCCGTCGCCCGGCAAAAACGCCCTCGAAAACCCGGTGGCCTTGTTGAACTGGATGATGCCGTAGTCGCTGCTCAACCAGAGGTTGCCGAAATCATCTTTGTACACGGCGTAGAGCACGTTGGAAGAAAGTCCGTCGGCGCGGGTAAATTGCTGAATTGAGGAAATGGTGCCCCTCGCCACTGCCAATTTAAGCAGTCCTCCCCCGCCGGTCGCCAGCCAAAGGAGGCTGTCCCCGTCCTGGCAGAGGTGGTGGAGGTCGTCGTTGGGCAGGTAAAACCCGTCTGTTCCGCCCGTCCAGTAACGCTGCAAAATTTTTTGCGCCGAAGGGTCAAAAACATACAGCCCCGTGTTGGCGACCAACCAAACCATTCCGTCCGGCCGCTCCTGCATGGACAGGATGTTGGCACTTTTTAATTCGGAAAACGCCTCATAATTCTTGAACAACTGCACCGTGTCGGCCCCCATTTCCAAAAAGCCGAAATCCCCGTCCACCCCGGCGAACCACATCCGCCCGGAGGGTTGCTGATAGATTGCCCAGATATTCAAATCGGCTATTCCGGCGGGCAGTTGGTAAAATTTGAAGGCTCCCGTCCTGGCATCCCGCCGCACGGGCCGCAGCCAGCCGAACCAGGCATCGCCCGCCCGGTCTTCGCAGAGGGCCATGGCGCCCCATTTCAAGGGGTCCGGTACGTTCAGGAAATTGCTGCTCCCGATATTACCGTCGGGTGAAAGTTGAAAAGTGCCGGCGTAGGAGTTGATGTAAATCTCCCCCGAACGGGCTTGTAGGATTCCCCGACATTCGATTCCATGGTTGTAATCGGAGGCTTCGAATTTCAGGGCAAGCAGGTTG
>JBJXEZ010000091.1:0-7557 GCA_046153695.1 Saprospiraceae bacterium | reverse complement strand
CGGCCTTTTTTATCGGTGGAATCAATGTCGTAGTGTTCGTACAAGTTGAAGCGGTGTACCATGAAGTCCTCCACTTCTTTGCCAGCAGCGATCTCGGCAAGGCGGTCCAGATCACGGTCAGAACCGTAGTAGTCGGTAACATGACCCGTATTCCCAAACATGAGCTCGGGATTGGCCAATTGAGGGCTGGTAGGGTAAAAAATAGTCTTCGCTTCGTAGTAGTTGTCCATCAAAAGCGAGATGCCGATGCTGCCCAACAGGGCCAACAGGCACACGTTTCGGATGGTTTTTCGCCAGCGGTAAATAGTCTGGAGGACACCAAGTAGGTTGTCGCGGTTTTCCATGCTGTTGCGTTCGGGTAGTGGTAAAGTGCAAAATGGCGGCAAAGGTAAAAAAACCGACACGCCTGCACAGTGTGGGTGCGGGAAGGTTGCCTGTTTATGGCCGGGATAACGGAGCAAGAAGTAAAACTGCTGCCTGACACCCGACAACTGAATTACGAACAGATATTAAAACCGCAGCCCCAACCCCGCATACCATGCCCGGCCCTCGCCCGGCAACAGTCCCGGCCCTGGGTAGCCGCCTGCCCGGCGCGTGGCATAACGCGCATCTGTGAGGTTGTTCACGCCTGCTCGCAGGGTGTATTTTTCGAGAAAATTCCAGGTCGCAGACAAGTCCTGGATCGAGTAGCCTGCAATTCGGCCTGTTTGCCCGTTGGCCGAAGGCACCTCGGTGTTGGTTGCATCCGTAAATACAGCGCCGACGCTACTGATCTGCCAAGTGGCCGAAAAACCGTTTTTCGCAACTGTAACCCCTCCGCGGTGTGTGTAGCGGGGGGCGTTGTCCACATATTTGTCCCGCAGGTTTGTTTCCACGATCGCACCATTGCTGACCGTCGTCACAGGAAAGTCGGTATAGCGGGCTTCCGTCCAGGCCAGGGCAGCAAACAGGTTGAGGGCCCCAAAACGACGATCAGCCCGCAAGAGCGCCAATGGATTGATTTCGAGATACGTTTCCACGCCCCGGTGGACGCTTGCGCTCAGGTTGGTTCGGTACTGGTACGCCGAGCCGTCGCTGGCCAGGCGGGTGATGGTGCCGATGCGGTCGGCATAGCGCAGGTAAAACACGCTGAGATCGAAGTTCAACACATTCATCCAACGCCCGCGGTAACCAAAGTCGGCTACCCAACCCCGTGAGTCGTGCAGGTTGGGGTCTAGAACGGCAGTAGTGGCGGGCGGCATCAGGTCGGCAAAACCTACGGGGCGATAGGCTTGAGAAATGTTGCCATACAGCTCGGAGTTGGCCGAAATGTGGTATTCGGCACCGAAGCCCGCTAACAGAAACGTCCTTTTTCGTTGCTGAGGTGCCATATTTTGTGCTTCACCCGTTCCGCTAATGTTCAAACGGCCTTCTGCGTCATTTGTCAGCGTTTCCACCCGGAAACCCGGCACGATAGAAAAACGGCTGCCAACCCGGAAAATGTGTTCTGCGAAAACCGCCACATTGCGTGTGCCAAATGCCAGATCGCGCGGGTACCGCTCCCCGCGCAGGTCGGTATTGAAACCAGAACCGCTATCGCCGAGGCCGAGCTGTTGGCGGTGGGTATTCCCATCGAAATAGCGCAGCCCGGCAGCAAATGTTTGTTCGCGCCCGCCGAGTAGATAATTGGTGAGGAAACGCAGTTCGCCGCCCCAGTTGCGGTAACCGTCTCGATCCAGTTGTCGCGGATTATGAACACCTGAAGTCAGGTTGACTGTATCGGGTATTTGAATCGCACGAATATACCCTACGCTGTTGCGCTGGCCGACGAGGCCGAACAACTTGAGTTCAAGACGTGTTTTTGGCGAAAAATCAAACTGCAATCGTACCGAACCCAGGTTCCACGGTGTACTGAACCAGTTGCGGGCGCGGTTTGAGGAGCGAGCATCGGTAGCAAATTGCGCGTCAGTTAGGCCGCCCGCCTGTTGGGCCTCGTAGTACATCCTCGTGTACTCGGCTTCAGCGCGAAAGTTGGCCGAGAACTGATAGCCCAGCCGGGCGAATCCGTGGTTGACGGTATACCGGCTGTTTTCGCGCCAGCCGTCGCCGCTGCGGTGGTGGAAATACCCGGTGAAGTCTAATTTACCCAACGTACCACCTACGGCGTTGTACGAACTAAACAAACCGTAACTGCCCATCGTCTGACGGCTTTCGGCGCTGAACTTGCGGTCGTCCGGCGCTGAGCGCAGGCGGTAGTTGAGCAGGCCGCCAAATTGTGGCCCCCACTGTAGCGCTGCAGCGCCCCGGATTACCTCTATTTTTTCGACAGCTTCCAGGGGTGGATTGTAGTAGGCCTCTGGGTAACCAAGCGGATCGGCACTCACGTCGTAGCCGTTTTGGCGCACGTTGTACTCCCATGACCGGTTGGGACTGAGGCCGCGTGTGGCTACATTCACCTGAATGCCGGACGCGTCGTTTTCCCACACATGCGTCCCGGGTACTTTGGCAAAAACCTGCCGGGCATTGTTGGTGGCCAGGTTGGCATCAAGACTGTTCATCGGCACCACTTCCATTTTTTTTCCTGCGTTCACCTGCATCGCCCCTGCCTCTGGCAAACGCCCGATGCCGCGAAAGTCCCGGCTCCCATACACCGTCACTTCGTTCAACGTTTTTTGGGCCGTAGTAGCCGTAAGCACGAGCTCGAGCGTTTCACCGAGCGTGAGTTCCAACTTATGCGTCAGGGGTTCTATTTCCATTGAACTGACCTCCAGTGTTTGTTTGCCGACAGGCACATTTTCAAAGCGGAAGCGGCCCTGGTTGTCCGTCGTGATGCTCAAACCGGCGGGCGACAATGCCACAATGGCACCCGCAATAGCGTGGCCAGTAGCCTCTACGCGGCCTTTTAAAGTGGTTTGGGCACCTGTTGTGTTGAAAAAACTTAAAAAAACTGCGATTGAAAGAAATGGCTTCATCCTATGCTTATGTAGATCAAATACTAATAAGCCGCAAAAGTGCGAAAGAATAACGCTAGCGCCAAAGGGAAAAATCAGTACTTGACATGATTTTTACGTTGGTGAAAGAATACACGTATTTATGGCATTGTTCTGTGTGGGACGCGTCGGATATAGCCAAAAAAGGTGCGAGCATCCTGCTACTTTTGCCGCTTACTATTTTTCAGAAACCATGACACCAATATCCATTCTTGTCACCGGTGGTGCCGGGTTCATAGGCAGCCACACCGTGGTAGCACTAGCCGAGGCTGGCTACCGCCCTGTTGTGCTCGACGATTTTTCCAACTCCCAGGCCAGTGTCCTGGAAGGGTTACAGCGTATCCTCGGAAGCGAGGTACCCTGTTATGACCGTGATTGCAACGACCGCCCGGCATTACTCGACATTTTTCAGCGGGAAAACATTCGTGGTGTGATCCATTTTGCCGCGTTCAAGGCAGTGGGTGAAAGTATGATGGAGCCCCTTCGCTATTACAGCAACAATCTCGGCTCTTTGCTTGCCCTGATGGAGGTTATGCTCGAAACGGAGGTTTCAGACCTGATTTTTTCTTCTTCTTGCACGGTGTACGGCGAGCCTGCGGCCCTGCCCGTCACGGAGGAATCACCCGTGCTGCCAGCAACCTCGGTTTATGGCAACACCAAACAGGTGGGCGAAGAAATCCTGCGCGACACCGTGGCTGCGAGCAAACCGTTGCGCGTTGTGTCGCTGCGGTATTTTAACCCTATCGGTGCACATCCGTCGGCACATATTGGCGAGCTGCCATTGGGCACACCAAACAACCTCGTGCCTTTCATCGCCCAAACGGCATCGGGGGTGCGGGAGCAATTAACAATCTTTGGTGGTGACTACCCTACCCCGGACGGTACCTGTATTCGCGACTACATCCACGTCATGGACCTCGCTGAGGCCCATGTGGCGGCGTTGCAGCTCCTGCAACAATCCAGCGCTACGCACCAGTACGAGGTGTTCAACGTCGGCACCGGGCATGGGGCCAGCGTGCTGGAAGTAGTGCGGATGTTCGAGGAGATGACCGGTGAAAAACTCAATTTTAGCATTGGGCCGCGCCGGGCGGGCGATGTCGTGGCGGTTTACGCCGATGTAGCCAAATCCGAAGAACAATTGGGCTGGACGGCCCGACGGAGTTTGCGGGAAGCGCTGGTGGACACCTGGCGATGGGAACAGCGCCTGATGAGGGAGAAGTAGTTGTTGGAAAAAAAGTAACTGGTTGGCTACGAGCGTGTTTATATTTCTGTGCCCGGGCGAAATCCACCCTTATTCCCTAAGCAGCCGAAACACAGCGGCATGTCCATCGTGCGCAATACGCACAAAGTAAACCCCGCGCTCCAGCCCTTCCGTCGGCAGGTCGCGGTTCGTTTGTGCCACACGGGTGAATCGCAATCGGCCAATCTGGTCAAAAACCTGCACCTGCACTTCACAATCTTCAGCGCTCGACACCCGGAAGGAATTACTCGTTGGGTTGGGTACGAGCGCAAGGTTGTAGACTAGATTTTCGGATTCGGTGGACACCATATTGTCATACGTGAACGGATGCACAATCGTCTGTCCGGCCGAGGTGGCCTCGAAGGCCCATGCCCCGAATGGTCCATTAGCCGGGAGCGTCCAAGACCAAAACCACCACGAACTTGAGTATGTCCCGGGTGAAGTATGCGACCAACTGTTCCAAAGGGAACCATTCGGCATGCGCAGGCGCAACGTAGTAAATTGGCCCTGCTGCTGATCGCGAAAATAGATAGCGGTGTATATCAATCCGCCACCTGGCATGAAATGGTTGGCAAAATGCGGGTTTTCGTTGCCCGACGGGCACCCGTGTTCCGGCACAGCGTTGTGTGTCAGCGCGGCGTTCAGGGTTGGTTTCCAGTACGGGTCCTGATTGGCAAACCATGAAACGCCGGAAGTGGTAGCGTTGCAGGCACCTGCATAAGGATCTACTAGGTTGGCGGGCAGATACGGCTGCTGCCGATACACCTCGAAATGCAAGTGCGGCGCGGTGGAAATACCCGAACTGGCCACAATGCCGAGGTACTCACCCTTGGCCACGGAATCTCCAACCGCCTTGCTCGTGAGAGAGTTTTTTTTCATGTGGCCATACCAGGCTACAGAACCGTCGGCGTGGCGCACATAAACGGCGTTCCACTGCTGGTTGCCCCATGTACAGCTTTCGTCGCTGTTGCCATCTTGTTTCAAAAGGATGATTCCCGCCTCGGCGGCCACCACCTGCGCCAGGTCGTTGTTTTTCAAATACCACGGGAAGGGCCAAAGGGCGATATCTGTTCCGCGGTGGCCGTCATATGTACGGATTCCGCAGTTGTAGTCCTGCAGTATCTGGGCTGGTGCGTGGTCCACGAAGTTAGTTACAACAGCGAAGTTGTTCCATTTGAAGCCCGGCGCGGATTGAATCGGCCAACCAAAGCTAACTACACTGTTCGCATCTTCCGGGCCGATCAAGCCTTGGCTGCGCAGTTTTTGTTCGTTTTCAGTCAGCATAGCCACGATAGCGGCGTGCTGCTCGTCGTTCAGGCAGGCCGTCGGCTCGGCGCTGTACGATCCGCCGCCACCGGGTGGGATTTCTTTTTCAATCTGAGCATACACTGGGGCGCAAAACAGCAGTAGGGCGAACACGACAAGCGGGGAGTGTTTCATTATTGATCCGTTTTTTTGAAAAAACTAAGAGGTGCTGTGTTAAATTTCAGTCGCCGCTTGCAGCCCGGCGACTGAAATTTAAACACGTTCTCAGGTATACAGGAATACAAGAATTCCTTGAATTAGGAGATCAAATACATCTAGCAGAGATTATCAGGCATTCATGGCATGTTTTCTTGGCTGGCGCCAATTTCCACCCTACTCTCTCAGCCTTTCCTGCAATTTCTCCCATGTCCGCGCCGACAACACAGGCCTGTTCTCAAATCGTTTGTTCTTGCTATAACCAATAATGTACTCCGCCCGGTCCTTGGAATCAGGGTGCGTGCTGACCCAGGTCAGGGCTTTGGCTAAGTCAGACTCGCTAGCGCTCAGGCGGAACATAAAATCGGCAAATGGTTCCGGTCGAATGTCGGCCTTTACCATATAGTCTACCGACTTCATATCGGCCTCCCGCTCCAATTTCCGGTCAAAAGCAGATGACGAGAGCATTTTTGCAGCCTCGCGTACGACCTCGCCGCTGCCGCCAGCAGTCATGGAAATCAGTACAGACAGGCCGATTTCCTTGACTAACTTTTTCATCACATGACCCAACTGGATATGGGCGAGTTCGTGGCCGATCACGCCGCACACCTCACCTTCGTTTTGGGCTGCAAGGATAAGGCCACTGTGCACCACAAGGTGTTTGTCGGGAAGCGCGAAAGCGTTGACCTCGTCATTGTCAACGATGTGCAGTTTGATCTCATCGCGATCAATACCGTTTTCAGTGCAGAGCCGGGTCAGGATACTGTCTATCGGGTTCGTTACACTGGATGAGTACAGTTCGTCTTTCCCGAAAATTTCCGAGAACATGTCCCCGAGTTTTTCTTCTAGCGACTCCGTGGCCTGTTTGACTTTGAAAAACGACATCCAGTCCACCTGTTGGAGTGCGTACCAGGTTGCGAAAAACAGAACGACGATACTACAGCCTTGAAAAAAGATTTTTCTCATGGTCTTCGTTGGGTTTGCAAATCAGATTGGTGATATCGCCATAAAACCACCAGGACACATGAATGCCCTTGCGGACGGTGACAGCGGTATAGATGGTGATAATGAATTCGATAATGTTGAAAAAGAACACGGAGACAATGTAGGCCAGATAGGTATTTGTCGCCTTTTCAGGGCCGAAAATGATGGACATCGTCCACCAAAAACCGACACTGTTCATCACCAACAAGGATGCCTGCGACAGGAGCGCTTGTGTGCAGTGCCAGCGGACGAAATAGGATCCGTTTCGGTTCCCCATGTAAAAAATGAATGTGGCGATCAGGTTGATGATCGGCAACGGGAGACCGGCGATGACGGCGATGAGCGACATCAGGTAGCTGTTCGAGGCTTTTTCGGCCTCGTGGTCGCCGGGTTTGTAGGCAAATTGTTCTTGAGTAATCATAGGTGTTTGATGATATTCCAAATCCAGTTAAGTAAAATAAGTAGGGCAAACGTCCAGGCGGCGTTTTTCTTTTTCAAAAACGCTTCGGTTTTTTCGTAAAAAACGAGCAGGGTCTGTTCCTTTTTGAAATAGTCGTATGCCATCCAAATCGGTGCAATAAACAGGCCGAGCACCATTACAAAGCCCAGCGGGTTCCAGTAAGCGGCTTCGGCGACGTTTCCGCGCAGCAAGGAAACTACCGAGCGCGTAGAACCGCAGGAGGGGCAGGGTACGCCTGTCAGTCGCTTTATTGGGCACATCTCGGTATCGGAGCCGTTCACGGCATCAGGCATCGAGAGGTTCAGATAAAGCCAGGCATACCCGCCCATGCACGCAAGGGCCAAAACAAGGTAAATCCTGGAATTGGCCCGGTGCATTAATACAGCGATTGTTGCAGCAAGGCCAGGTTTTTCTCTCGTGTGGCACCCATAATCATGAACCAG
>JBJXEZ010000134.1:0-7040 GCA_046153695.1 Saprospiraceae bacterium | reverse complement strand
TCGCCTTTTTACTTATCCGTTAGGTGCGGGTAAGCCCGCTACGTACGAAAGCGCCCCCGCCTCCGGCAACGGGCCGGAAGTGAGGGCGCGGGTTATCATCGTGGTAACGGGTTTTTGTCCCATTGGTGTTGGTTTGGTAGCCAAAGGTAACGCTGTTCATTTCGACTACGCAAGTGATATGCAAAGAAAATTTCTTAAATGTTCAAATCGTCAATCGGACTTTTTATCTTGTCCCAGCCCTTGTGCGTGATGTGCGCGTATATTTCCGTGGTCTTGCTGCTCTCGTGTCCGAGCAGTTCCTGGATGTAGCGCAGGTCCACGCCCTTTTCCAGCAGGTGCGTGGCGAAAGAATGGCGCAGGGTGTGTACCGTGGCGCTCGGGTTGATCATGGATTTCATTTTGGCAAACGTGAATATTTTTTGCACGCTGCGGTCGCTGTACTGCCCGCCGCTTTGCCCCTCGAACACCCACTCAATGGGCTGGTGTACTTCAATGTAGGTTTTGAGTTGTTCCCATACTTTGGCGGACAGGAGCGTGCAACGGTCTTTCTTCCCCTTGCCGCCGCGAACGAACAGGCGGTTTTTCTCGGGTTGCAGGTCGGAAAGACGCAGGCCGATGGCCTCGCCGAGGCGCAGGCCGGCGGAATAGATCAGCATGAGGATGCAGCGGTGCTTGGGGTTGTCCAGGGAACGGAGCAGGGCGGTTACTTCCTCTTCCAAGAGTACGTTGGGCAGTTTTTGCTGCTTTTTGGGCTGAAACAAGCCCTTCACCTTTTCTTCCTGCTCGGCCACGGCGGCGTAAAACATTTTGATCGCGCTGAGTATCTGGCTCTGGTGCGAGACGCTGATGTTCCGCTCCTTGATGAGCACGGTCAGGTAATCGTTTATCTGCTTACGGGTGATCTCGCGTGGGCGGATGTCGTCGTAATGCCGGATGAACTGCCGGAAGCAATTTTTGTACGCTTTTATGGTGCGCCAACTGTAGCGCTTCAGCAGCAGGACTTGCTCCAATGCCACTACGGCGGCTTCATACTTGGCCGGTTCTACTTTTTCGTGCTTCGTATATATACGCTCCGGCTCGGGCAGGCGCTCGGGGATGTCGTCGGAAGATGCGAACGCCCATTGTAGCTGTTCGGGCCGGAAATGCTTGCCCAAAAAACGGATCGTAAGTTTGGTGTACGGCACTTCCCACACTTTTTGGTCGGGATCCCAACGCCGCCCGTGTATGTTTTTCACCGTGGCCAAGAGCGCTGGCACCAATTCGCGCGGGAGGTGGAGCGCCAGGTATTGGTCATTGCCGGGGCAACGACTGATGCCAAGCCGGTCGTTTGGGCGCAGAATGTTCAGATTCAGGTTCAGCGGACGGCTCTCCGGTCGCGGGTGCGGGGCGGTTTGTGGGCTTTCTTCCGGGTAGTTGTTTTTTTCGGAATTGCCCTGCAGGGGAGCCGTTTTTTCCGGGTCGATTTCGTACTCCGGGAACAGCCCTTTGAGTTTCTCCCACGACTCTGGCGTGTACGGAATGTGCCAGCAGCGGTGCTCCGGCGACCAGCGCGCTCCGGCGATCTGCTTCATCTTGACTGGAAATGAGTCCTCGAACCCGGTATTTCGGACGGCGATACGATTTTGGTTTTCCTGCCGAACAGGCGAAACGAGAATTTTCATGTGCCATTTTTCCCGCAAAGTAGGCGGCGCGGTTTGGCAGAAAACCTGGGCGTGACGTATTTTTATAAATCATACGAATAGTGGGTTGGAATTAGAAGACATTGAAAATCAGTGGTCTATTGACCGGGTGACTTCAAGTCACCCGGTCAATAAGCCCGATAACCTATCACTTGACCTATCCCATTATTCGCGTAAATCCGATGTGTACGGCGAGTTCCGGGATAACGCCGCTCACTCTCTCACCCGCTCACCTGCTCACTCTCTCACCACGCTCACTCCTGATAATACCCGTACCCATACCCGTACCCATACCCGTATCCGTAGCCCTTGCCTTTTTTCACGCCATTCAGCACCAAGCCGGGGTGACGGAGTTTGCCTTCCTGATTGAGTTGTTCCACAAAACGGACCAGGCTTTTGTCGGTCTTGCCAGCACGAGCCACGCACAGGGTGGCGTTCACGAAAGGCATGAGCAGCAGGGCATCGGCCACGAGGCCGACGGGTGCGGTGTCCACCACGATACAGTCGAAGCGCTCGCGCAGTTCGCGGAAGAGTACTTCCAATTTGCCGTTGAGGATGAGTTCCGCAGGATTAGGCGGCAGGGGGCCGGTGGCGATGTAGTGCAGGTGCTCGGAGTGCGGGCTGGACACGATAATCGCATCGACATCGGCCTGACCGATGAGGTAGTGTGTGATGCCGAATTCCGGGATGCCCTCGCCGAGGTACTGCCCCAGTTTGGGCTTGCGCAGGTCGAGGCCGATGACCACCGTGCGTTTGCCCGACAGGGCCAGGGTCATGCCGAGGTTGGCGGAAATGAAGGTTTTGCCCTCGCCGCTCACACCGGAGGTTACGAGCACCACGGGCGACTTTGCGTCGCCGAGCACAAACTGGAGGTTGGTGCGCAGCAGCCGGAACATCTCAGCCACAGCGGAGCGGCTGTTCGCCTGGATGACGATACGGTCTTTTTTGCTGCGCAAGGCGATGCTGCCAAGGAACGGTATGGCCGTGAGCTGCTTGAGGTCGGTCTCGGTATCCACGGTGTTGCGGAATAGCGCCAGCAGGTAAAAAAACAATGCGGGCAAAATGAGACCCGCCAAGGCGGCGAACAGGAACGTTTGAAACCGCTTGGGCGCGATGAGGCCGGCGTTGACAGCGCGGTCTATCACGCGGGAATTGCCTACCTGGGCCGCTACAGACAGGGCTGTTTCCTCGCGCTTTTGGAGCAGGAACAGGAACAGGTTTTCCTTTATCTGCTGCTGGCGCATGATCTGGATGAGTTCGCGCTCGTTGCGGGGCATGAGGCCCATCTGGGTTTCGAGGGGGGTGAGCAGGCCGCGCACCTGGCGCTGGCGGTCGGCGGTCTCCCGGCGCAGGGTTGCTACGCTGATCAGGATGCTCTGGCGCAGTTCGTCCAACTGGCGGATGCCGCTGCGGGCGGCCGGATTGTCGGGCGTGGCGCTGTCGAGCAGGTTTCGGCGGCGCACGGCCAGTTCGTTGTAGTTCTTGACCACGGCGGCCAGTTCGCCGCTGATGATCTCGGAGGCCACTGGCAGGGGCTTGAGGTAGTTGGAGTCAGTGGCAAAAAAACGCTCGATGTTCAGCAGCAGGTTTTGTCGCATATCCAGTTCGGCCAGTGCCTGGTCCTTGTCGGTTATTTCCGCCAAAAAAGCCTGCGCCTGCACGGACAACGCCACCGGCAGGTTGCGCCCGCTCTTGAACTGCTCCACTTCTTTTTCCACGCCGTACAACTCCTCCGCCACGAAACGCAAGCGCTCGTCAATGAAGCGCAGGGTTTGCATGCCCACTTTGTTTTTGTCCTCCACGATGGATTGTGCGTACACACCTACCAGCGTGTTCACGATGTTCATGGCCTTTTCAGGAATAGGGTCCACGAGGTTGATGGCCAGCACGTTGGAGCGCCCGATTTGCTGTACGGTCAGTTTGCCGGCGTAGCCTTGGGCCACGCTTTCGGGATCGTTGAGGCGGATGATGTGCGGCAGGCCGGACTGGTGAAAGGTCGAGTCGTTCAGCCCGATGATGCAGGTTGCCTGGCCGTAGGCAAATGGTTCGCCAAAGCGCCGATGCAGGGTGTCGCCGTCAGCTTGCACCAGCACGAACCCGCCCGGTTCTCCGGCCAGCGGCTCAATGCGCAATTCGGCACCGTAAGCCAGTTTTTCCGGCTCGGCCAGCAGCAGTTCGATAGCCAGCGCATTGCCCTGGTACGGGTAAACCTCCGAGGTTTTCACCCGCCCTTCAGAAAAATACTGGACATGTACGCGCAGGCTGTCCACCACGCGTCGCATGAGGCTTCTGGATTTGAGCAACTGGATTTCGTCCTCGATTTCAAAATTGGTCTCGATACCCAGTTTTTCGGTGATGAACGCCTCGGTCATCGTCCGCTGGTTCTTTTCATTCTGGATTAATACCGTACCGGAAACCTGATAAATCGGCACCGCGTACCGCAGGTACACCCAGGCCAGCGCGATGCACAGGGCAAATGCCACAGCAAACCAGTACCAGTTGCGCAACAGCCGAAAAAGGAATGAACGCCAGTCGAACGGATGAACAGGAATGGGTTGCATTTTTATGGGTTGGAGGGTTTCGGGTTAGAGGGTTGGAGGTTTTCGGGGTAGTTCTGCCGGGGCAACCCTTGTGGCCGTCAAATGGGGGATGGCCAAGGGCGGCCGCAAGTGTCGCCGCTACAGTTTATTTGAACAGGGCGATGAGGAGGGTGATGACAGATAAGCCGCCGGTGATGTACGTGATGGCGCGGGTGGCGGGATCGGCCACGGCGGCGGTTTTGGAGCGGTTGGGTTCGATGTACAGGATGTCGTTTTGCTGGAGGTAATAGTTTGGCGACGTGAATATCTCGCTGGATTGGAGGTTCAGGCGGGTGTAGGTGCGCTGGCCGTCGCGCTCGCGGATGTGCAGTACGTTGGCGCGGTTGGCGTAGGGCGTGAGGTCGCCGGCACGGCCCAGGGCTTCGAGAATGGTGATGCGCGGCGTGGACACGGTATAAGTGCCGGGCTGCGCCACTTCGCCGAGCACGGAAAAACGAAAATTGAGAAATCGTACGCTCACTACGGCATCGGTCAGGTAGGCGCGGAGTAGTTCAACCAATTTTTGGCGAATCTGCGGCATCGTGAGTCCGGCCACCTGCACATCGCCGACAACGGGAAAATCAATCTTCCCGTCGGTACCGACCGGGTAACCGAGGAAGAGTTCGAGGGTCTGGGTGTTTTGTACGCCCAGCACGTTTGGTGCTGGCTCCTGCGGATTGAACGGCCGCGCCGCCTCCAGGTCGTTGCTGTGTACGGTAATGCTCAGGATGTCGCCAGCCTGAGCTGTTGGCTCCACAAAATTGGCGATACCGTTTGGCCCGGCAGGGAATTGCGCATCGCGGAAGGTGATGAGTTCCTTGTGGGCGATGCATCCGCCGAGGGTAAAAAGGAGGAGAAAAGCGGTACAAAAAAAAATGTTGTAGGGCCTGAGCATACCTTGATTTTCAGTTTTTGACCGGTTCTCCCGCAGCAGCAAGAAGGACATTTCGCGCTTTTGTGTTCAAATAAAATCCCGCCTTGTGATTGGTGTTTTGCCCCCTCACTTGATCGTAAACAACGTCACCAATAACCCGAATACCGACACGATGGGCAGCGCCCACTGGAGGTATTTAGTAGTGCCGTCGGCGGTGTCACCCACTTTGGCCTTGAGCGGTTCCACATAAACGATGTCGCCCTGTTCGAGGTAAAAAAATGGCGAGTTGAATACGTCGCGCTGGTGCAGGTTGAGGCGGCCAAAGCGGCGCTGGCCGTCCGTCTGGCGAATGACGAGGATGTTGTCGCGGTTGCCGTATTTGGTCAGGTCGCCCGCTTGCCCAAGGGCCTCAAGCACCGTGACCCGCTCGTAGCCGATGCCATAGGTGCCAGCCTTATTGACTTCTCCGAGCACGGAAAAGCGGAAGTTGGCCAGTTTAACATTGATGATCGGGTTTTTCAGGTACTTGGACAGGCGCTCCGAAATGGTATCGCGGGCTTGTTGGGTGGTCAGCCCGGCCACGGGAATCTTGCCCATCAAGGGCATGTTGATCTCTCCGTTCACATCCACGAGGTACTGCGGTTCGGACTGCCCAGCTGCACCCGGGGCTGCCGCAGCGCCCTGAAACGGTGCCGTCACTTTGGGGTCGGCGGTTTGGGTAAGCAGGCTAATGGCCAGCAGGTCGTCGTGCTGTATGCGCAAACTGGTTGCCTGGATGGGCACTTGCAGGCTGTCAAAAACAGGGCCGGAGTCGAAGTTGACCAATTGCCGGTGCTGGATACAGGAACTGAGGGAAAAAAGCACTACGGCAAAACCGATGAGGCAAAAGGGTAAGGTTAGATGTTTCATAATAAAGGAATGCGGTGCGAGATGATGTCAAAATTGGTGAAGCAGGGTAGGTTCAAACAGCCAACTGCGCATTGGAAAACTTGTTTTTGGACAGGGTTTTTTCCAAGTGCCCGCTGCGCAATGCAGCATGCAGGGTGTGTGCGTGGCGAATGCGGTGGGCATCGGTGCCGAGGAAGTCCACTAAGCCGTGGCGTAGCAAAAGTAGGGACGATTGTTGTACATCAGGGCCGTAATGGCCGGTGATGGACAGGATATTGACCTGAAACTGGCAACCCAATGCTTTGAGGTCCTGGTAATCGTCCAATTTCATGTGATAAAACGGGTAGCGCTCCGGGTGAGCCAATACGGGCTTGTAGCCATTTTTTTGCAAATCAAATAAATACTGCTGCAGCGCAAGGGGCGGGTGGAGAAACGACATTTCCACCAGCACGCGCCGCTGTTTGTCGAGCGTCAACAGGTCGTTTTCAGCCAATATCTCGACAAAGTGGTCGTCCAGCATGTACTCGGCAGCGGCGGAAATTCCGACTGGAATGCCAGCCTTTTTAACTGCCTCCTGCACGACGCGCACCCCGTCCCGAATGCCGGCAGCCGTGTTTTTGTAGCGCTCCCACATGATGTGCGGCGTGGTAATCAAGTGCCGATAGCCCAATCGGCCCATTGACTCGATGACTTCCAGGGCTTCGTCCAAGGTGGGCACGCCGTCGTCAATACCCGGAAGGAGGTGGCTGTGCATATCCGTCCCCAGAACCGAAAAATCCGTCGGGCCGGACTTGGAAAACAGGTTTGAAAAGAATTGCATCATAATCAAGCGAGTGAGCGGGGGTGAGCGGGTGAGAGAGTGAGAGGGTGAGCGAGTGAGAGGGTGAGAGGGTGAGCGGGTGAGCGGGTGAGACACTGGGCGGGTTGCCAATGTCGAATGTCTGTGCAGAAAGTTGGAGTTGGGAAATTGCCGTGAGGGCAAGGATTGCGATGATACGGTTGATGGATGAATTCATGTCA
>JBJXEZ010000121.1:0-8365 GCA_046153695.1 Saprospiraceae bacterium | reverse complement strand
GCGCGAACTGCCGGGTTGCATTGGGTAGTTACGCCGGGCTGGCGGTCGTCAGTGGCAACTGTGGCGGCCCCCTGAACCCGGTGCTGCAATCGCCGCCGCCCGGTACGCTGGTCAACCCCGGCACTGTGGCCGTGCACCTGACGGTGAGCAACGCTTCGGGCGAAAGTGCAACATGTGTGTTTAATGTGGGAATTCTTGGGGGTTGTCATTAGGACACCTCAAGGTAGATGAACTTAACCGGGAAATGCTTAACTTTAATCGGAGCACTTTGTACCTAATTCTGTACTCATAGCCCTAAAAAAGTCATTTAACTAAATGATTATCAATATTTTAACGCAACACGCATTTTTAAAGAAAGTTTAACCGTTGCGAGTTGGCAAAGCCACAGTGTTTATAACTGCACAGCCACCGGCCCCTCCAACGGCGAGTACGACCCGTCAGCAAACTTGGCCATCACCCAGTAGCGCAATTCAGCAGGCTTGTTCGGTGCGGGATTCGGCAGGGTGTACACCTGGGAACTGCCGGGCAACGGGTTGTTGGGCGGCGCGGGCAGGGCGAGGTTCTGTTTCATCGCAGCACTGTGGACGTATGTGAACGCCGTAACAGGGTGCTCCGTAAAGGCGATGTCGAGATCGGTAAACAGGCAGTGCAGGAGGTTGCCGTTCACGGTGGCGGTCATGTCCGCATAGTCGGACGAGGTCGGTAGCGGGATGGGAAAGAACCTGTAGGAAAACATGGCAGACGAGTCGTAGGCGCGGAACACTTGAAATCCGATCAGATCAGGGTCGCCAGCCGGGTAATTCCAAGTTACATGTATGCTTTGCATGTTCATCCCGCCGCCGGTGTAAGGCTGCGCATTGAAATTGAGCACAGCATCGCGCAGGCCGTCATTAATTGGTTTGGCTTGAGCGATACGCGATCCACCCTGATTGCCCGCTTCGTCAAAGGCAACGAGACGATACTGGTACCAGCGGCGCTTGTCGGCCGTGGTATCCAGGTATCCCGGAAGGGGGTACTGCTGGTTGAACTGGACCAGTGCCGTCCAGCCGGGTAGCCCGGCGGTTTTGCGCTGAAACTCGTGCCGAATCACGTCGGTACTGGTGCTGGCCCGCCACTCGAAGGCGACCCCTTGCGTAGTCGGCTGCACCTTGGTGATGAGCGGTGCCGAGGGCGGCACGATGTCGGGCCGGGCTACCTGCGCCGGTTCTGACATAGTCGAGCGGTTTTGGTGGTAGTCCAGTGCGGCCACGCGAAACCACGCGTTCTCACTCAGGGTGTTCAGGTTGATCTGGTACAGGTAGGCCGTGTCGTTGATCCACACCGAGGTCACCTGGGCGTAGTCGCCGTTGGCCGAGTTGGCGGTGAACACCCGGTAGCCCATCACGTCGGCCTCGGTGTTTTTGTACCAGCGCAGCGTCACCACGCCCGACGGGTCGGAGGTGCCGACAAGCCCTGTCGGAGCGGCGGGCGGCGTGTCGTCACGCAGCTGCCCGAGTTGGGGGAAACAGGCCAGTGTGTAGCCGTTTTCGTCCAGTGCCCGCACCTCGTAGTAGTTCACTGGGCTGGGGTTGGTGTCGGTGAAAGCACGCAGCGTCACGCCCAGCAGGCTTTGGTTAATCTTGGCGAACGGGCCGTGTATGGTTGCCCCCCGGTACACATTGAAGCCTTGGATTTTGGCCTCCATGTCCTGGGGGAAGTTCCAGTTGACAGTGAGTTCACCCTCCTGCGCTTCCACGATATCGCCCACGGACAACAGGGCAAAGATTGGATCGGGCTTGCCCTTGACGTGTACGGTGTCGGAAGGCGGGCTGAGCAGTCCGTACGGCGAGTGGCCTCGTACCCGGTAGATGTAAGTGGTGGTGTTGTCGGCCAGTGAGTCGGGATAGGCCGTGCTGCCGTTGTCGTTCTCGCTGGCTGCGGCGGCGAGCAGGGGGAACTCGTTTTGTTTCACAAAGTTGACCCCATCAGTGGAGCGCTCCACGTCGTAACTGGTGAAGCGGGAGTCATCGCGCTGCCAGTTTAATACAGTACTGCTGTTGGCAGCCAGAGCGGATAGGCCCTTGGGTGCGGGCAGGACAAAGACGGAGTCCGTGTTGATCATCGCAAAGCCCGGCGTTACGACCATACCCGAGTCCGGCTCGTGGGGCCGTATGAAATATGCGTACACCGAATGGCTAAAAAAATCTGTATTGTCCACAAAGGCAAGCCCCATATTTTGAGCCACGGACAAATCCTGATCAGCGGCAAAGAGGCTGAAGGTGAACCGGTTTTCGCGTTCTAAGGATTTGTTGTACACGTTGGTGAGCGTGGCACCGCCGGGGGGCAAAAATTCGAGGCTGTCGCCGTAGATGGTACCGGCGGCCACGCCTGCGAGGTTGTTGTTCGCCGCGAGCGGCTCCCAGTCGTTCTCCGGCAGCGGTTTGAGGGCCGTGCCAAGCACCGTCATGCTGGCTTCGTATTCATCTGTGTCCAGTGTGTCCCCATCAAGCAGGATGGTGTAGCGCACCAGATCGTAGCCGTGTTCGTTGCCCCAGGCCCAGGTGTCGTGGTTGGCCGGTGCCCAGCGGACGATAGCCTGGCTGGTATAAACGGCTCCCGCAGCCACCTTCAGCACGGTCGGGGCGCTTTGGGCGAGCAGGCTTGTGGCAAAAAAAACGGCGGCGGCGGCACTGGCAAGCCGGACAAAAATGGAGGAAGAGGAGCGTAGCATGGTGAAGTGGTTGTTGGTGAAAAATGGTTGGGTTGCAGCGGGATGAGACTTTCCAGGTTTTCAAAACCTGGAAAGTCTGTTGTCCAGGTCACCGGATCACAAAAACACGAGCCGTGCCCACGCGCCCGGTGTTGGCACCGGCTAAGCGCAGGACGTACGCGCCGGGTTGTAGTGCCGACAAGTCCAGCGCCTGCTCGCCTTGGGGCAGGTTGCGCACGGCCAGCAGGCGGCCGAGCAGGTCGTAGGCCTCCACGCGCATGGCGCTCTCCGGATCGATTGTTTGCACGGAATAGCGCCCGTCGGCGCTGGCGGTGGGGAATACGCTGGCTGCGAGCGCTTCGGGTGTGTCGGTGGAGAGGGCTGTCAGGTCGTATTTCCATAGCTCGCGGCCGGCCGTGTTGGTTTCTGCAAAGAAAAACATGGTCTTTCCAATGAGTGATAAACCACCGGGATAAGAACTGAAAGAACCGGGGTAGATATTGGATTGCAGAACGGTGCCTGCCTCGGTACCGTTGGTTCTCCAGAGTTCATATCCGTTCACCCCGTCATCGGCCCCAAAAAACAGGTAGTTTTGAAATACCATAGTACTGAAGGTTAACTCCAGCCCGCCAACAGCGCCGGGCAGAATGTCTTTTACCAGTGCGGTGCCTGTGGGAGAGCCGTCGGTTGCCCACAATTCGCGGCCATGAGCATCGTCCTTGCAGCGAAAAAGCGCCGTGCCGTTGACCACACCATATAGACTAATCTCGGATGATCCTGCCCCGGGGGTAATATCCTGCACCATCATGGTGCCCGCCTCCGTGCCATCGGTTATCCACAACTCAGTACCGTTTATTCCGTCGTTTGCAAGGAACAGCAGGCGGTCGCCGTACCACAAATATTGTGAAAGCGGATTAGAAGGTGCGCCATTGCCGGGGCCTGGGTTGATGTCTTTGATCATAACCGTGCCCGCTTCAGTGCCGTCGGTTTTCCAGAGTTCTTTGCCGGATACGCCGTTGCTTGCCCAAAAATAAAGGGCGTTGCTTCCAACAACTATCGCGCTCCCGCTGGATTCATTCGGCCCCGGGTTGATGTCCTTAAGCATCTGTGTTCCCGACTCGGTGCCGTTGCTAACCCATAATTCACGGCCAAAAGAGCCGGAAGCCGCCATAAAATACAGATTTCCCTTAAAAGCCGTCAAATGCTCCGGGCGGCTATCTGGAATGCCTGAGTAAATGTCTTTTACGAGTTTGGTCCCTGCTGTGGTGCCATCAGACTCCCATAGTTCGTTGCCAATATCAGTGGAATAGTAGCACATGTACAATTTGTTATTCAATACGGAAATCCTTGCTTTAGAAGTCAATGCCGTATTCGGGCAAGTCCCTATGCAGGCATCCGTTATCATGGCGGCCCCCTCTGTACCATTTACCGTCCGCCACAATTCAATTCCAAAAGAAGCGTAGTCTTTTGCCATAAAGTACAGGTGCCCTTGGTACTCCGTAAGTAGTTGGTCAACACCGCTTTGCAGGTCGCTAGGATTGATATCTCGAACGAGCACCGTGCCAGCAGCCGTGCCATTTGATTTCCACAGCTCGGGGCCGTAGGTGAGGTCTTCGGCTTCAAAATAAAACGTGTTGCCAACGACAGCGTACTTTTCTGTTGGGTAAATCACAGAGCCTATATCTCCGGGCCAGATGTTTTTGACCATGACGGGCTGAGCCTGGGCTGAGAGGCTGACAAAGAGCAGCGCGACTAAAAAAGTATTGACGTGATGCATGGAAAAATGTGTGGTGTGGATGTTGAAAAAGGAAATTAGATACCTTTGCAAAAAATTTGTTTTATGCAGTATTATTTGATTTCTCCTGACTTACATTGCTATCCTCAGATTAAAGGTTGTACGTTTCATCATTAAATTTAGGGTGCGGCCTACCCTAATTGCCTCCAATGGGCTTGCGGTACTTTTACTCTATGTTACATTTTATTTCACTCGACTTATATTCTATTTCAATTTCTATTTTCTGTTTCACATATTTCAAAACGAGTTTCCTTTGTTTAGTATACATAGATGTGTCAGGCTTAAAATGAACACGCGCATATAGGTCTTTAGACGTTAATTGGTCTATATGCATTGAATCATAATATATGTCTAATAAACTTGTATTGCTTCCTTTCTTGCTTTCTTCATTTTCTAAACAATTTATAAAATCAATTAACGTGACTTGTGATATTGTATCTATATCCTTAATCGAGATAGATAGGATACTGCCCATTCTGTGGATTTTGTCATAATACAGCCCGTTTATTTTTTCTCGGTATTTCAACTCCTTAACAACACAGCTTAAAATAGGAGATAACATAAAAGCCGCAATCAAAATAAAGTGAGATGGTATTTTGGAAAAATTAATATCCTTATTCATTGTAATGTATATTTCGGACTAAACTTTACCACCCATTTCGGTGGAAACTTTACCACCCGTTTCGGTGGAAACTTTACCACCCCTGAGCATGCATGTCAAGGTTAAAAAGCCGGTGTTGCTTTGTCGTAAAAACGATAGGGCAACATGGCAAATACAACCAAGAACATGCAACAGATTCGTCACATTTTACAACTACGGGCCAAAGGGGTCAGTATACGGGAGATTCGGAATGCGACGGGCGTAAGCCGCCCAACGATTCGGGTCTACCTCAGCCGGTGGGAGTCCATTGGGCTTTCCTGGGATCACCTGGCCACACTGGATGATGAAGCGCTGGCGGCAATGCTCTACCAGGAGCCGCAGTCTGGGGTCGACCACGAGCGGTTGGAGGACTTGCAAGGGCGTATACCCAAGATGCTTCAGGACTTGTCAAAGACCGGCGTAACGCGCCAGTTGCTTTGGCAGGAATACCGCCTGCAACGCCCTAAGGGCTATGGATACACGCAGTTTTGCGAATATCTGGGCGGGGCGGCCCATCGCGGTAAAGCGGTGATGCACTTGGAGCATAAAGCGGGCGAGCGGCTGATGATCGACTTTGCGGGCAAAAAACTGCACTACGTGGATCCGCAAAGCGGCGAGCAAATTACCTGCGAAGTGTTTGTGGCCGTGTTGCCTTTTAGCGGCTATTGCTATGTGGAAGCCGTTCGTTCTCAGCGCTTGGAGGACTTTTTAGGCGCTATCGCCAACGCCTTCACTTACCTGGGCGGCGTTCCACAAGCGGCGCTGATCGACAATCTGAAGAGCGGTGTAATCAAGCCGGATCGGTATGAACCGACCCTGACGGAATTGCTCGAACAACTCAGTGCCCACTACGGCTGTACGTTTATGGCCACCCGGGTTGCCCGGCCTCGCGACAAAGCTTCGGTCGAACGGCATGTACAAATCGTTTACCAGCGCGTTTACGCACCCTTGCGCAATGAGACTTTTACCAGTCTGCCGGCGCTTAACGGTGGTATTGCAGGTCGACTGATCGCGCACCACACGCTGCCCTTCCAGCAGCGCCGCGAGGAATGCCGGGCCTCTCTGTTCAATTCCCTGGAGCGTCAAACACTACGGACGCTTCCCGCTTCTGCCTTCGAAGTCAAACACAGCGCCCGTTATAAAGTGCAGCAAAATTACCACCTACAACTCGGCCGTGACCGGCACTTTTACAGCGTACCCCACGAACATATCGGCAAACAGGTACAAGTCATTTACACGCGCGATACCGTCGAAATCTATGACGGACACCGGCGCATCGCCTTCCACCAACGCGACCGCCGGGCCAATTCCTACACCACGGTAGCCGAGCACATGCCGCCCAATCACCAGCATTACACCATAATCAAGGGCTATTCCGCTCAATACTTCCTGGAGCGCGCCCGCCGAACCGGCCCGGCTTGCGTGGATGTCGTCACCCGCATTCTGGATGCCAAAATCTTCCAGCAACAAACTTACCTCTCCTGCCTGGGGCTACTGCGCCTGGCAGACAAATACTCCCACGAACGCCTCGAACGCGCTTGTACACGGGCGCTGCGCGCCCACAAAGCCACTTACGGCATGGTAATCAGTATTCTCAAACACAACCTCGACCAACTGGAAATACCGCCCGATCCGGATAATCACATCTCCCGAACACCTGCCCAGCACCAAAACCTGCGTGGCCCCGATGCCTTCCACTAAAGACCATTGAACACCCAAAACGCGCCATGAACTACAGCACATTCATTCACTAAATATTGTCTATCAATGAACTATCAAGCCACTGTGGATCAACTCCACCAACTCCGCCTCGACGGCATGGCCCACGCCTATGCCGCCACACTTCAACTCCCTGCCCAGCAACAACCCAACGCGCACGACCTGCTCGCTACCCTCGCCGAAGCCGAAACCCTCAACCGCCAACATCGGAAAAGCCAACTCTACCTCTCTCTGTCCAAACTCCGATTCGATGCCGTGCTGCCCGAGGTACATTGCTCCTCCGATCGAAACCTCAACTCGGAACAACTCGCCCTGCTGGCCTCCTGCAACTTCATCCGACAGCCCCAAAACCTGCTCATCACCGGAGCCACCGGCTGTGGAAAATCCTTCCTCGCCTGTGCGCTGGGCAGACACGCTTGCCAAATGGGCTACAAAACACTTTACCTCAACATGAACCGCTTTATCGAAAAAATCGCTGCCGCCAAACTCGACGGCTCTTATGTCAAAACCCTCAACCAAATCGAAAAAATACCACTGCTCATCCTCGACGACTTCGGCCTCCAACCCCTCGACCAAAACCTCCGACTCGCCCTGCTCCAAATCCTAGAAGACCGCTACGGCAAAAGACCCATCGCCGTCGCTTCCCAACTGCCCGTCTCAGAGTGGTATAATTACCTCGGCGAACCCACCCTCGCCGATGCTATTTTAGACCGCCTGACCGCCAACGCTCACCGCATCGAACTGAAGGGAAACTCAATGCGACAATTACCCAAATCTTAACCCTATTTTTACACCCTCTTTGACAGGCTGCTCAGGGTGGTAAAGTTTGGAGCGAAACAGGTGGTCAAGTTTGGGCGAAATAAACACCTTCCGCCAAAACGACGTTCTGGTTGGCCCACAGCACAAACATTTGCTCAAATGCCGCTGGGTTTATCAGAGACATCACCCGGTTCATCGTGTCGTGCGAGGGAATGCCGCTGGCGAAGGGGCGAAAACCCCGCAACCACTCCAGTTTGTCTTCTCCAAAATCAACGACCTCGTCCCAGCCGTTGCAGCCGCTTACCACTGCGCTAATGGTCAAAAACAAAATCTCATCCAATGGATAATCAATTTTCGCACTCTGGCGAGGCTCAGGAACCCCTCCCAAGTGTTCCAAAAGACCCCCTAACAAACTTTCTATTTCAACCTTTCGTTTTTGCCAACAAATGTAGAGCATTTCAAAAGGATGGGGGTGCTATATTCATGCGTCTGCCCTGGGCAGAAAGGCTGACAAAGAACAGGGCGACTAAAAAGAAGTTGACGTGATGCATGAGAAAATGTGTGGTGTGGTTGTTGAATGTGGAAAATAAATACCTTTGCTTAAAATTGGTCTTATGCAGTATTACTCAATTTCTCCTGACTTGTATTGTTATCCTCAGGGTATGGGCTTTGGTCATGCTATTCGAATTGCGGATACGAGTCATTTTAGGATGAGTCTAGTGGCGCGAACTACATGTGGCGTACAAGTAGGCGGCCACATTTT
>JBJXEZ010000007.1:0-14859 GCA_046153695.1 Saprospiraceae bacterium | reverse complement strand
GTGCTATCGTTCGACAACCTCCTGCGTGATTACCCCGAAAGCCCGGATGCCGAGCGTGTGCGCTACCTGATTGCCAAGTCGGCGTTCCTGCTCGCCGAAAACAGTATCGTAGAGAAAAAATTTGACCGTTTCAACGAAGCCATCGTCCGTTGCGACGATTTTTTGCAAAAATACCCCTCTGGCAAGTACGCCAAAGAAATCAAACAGGTCCGCCGAGAAGCCGAGCAAGGCATTAAACAAGTAAAAAAACAACTAAAAATCACTTGAGAGCGGTTTGTGGTTTGAAGATTTCTGGTTGTACAACCACCCGACCTAACCAGCCCCCCTAACCTTCTAACCACAAACCCTCTAACCATCCAACCTTTATTATGAGCGATATCAAAAGCAAAGCCCAGGGCCTCGACCCCAATGTTCAACCCCGCGACGTGGGCGAACTCGTCGACAAGACCGGCAACGTGTACGAAAGTATTGTCATTGTAAGCAAACGCGCCCGCCAAATTTCGAGCGACCTCAAATGGGAAATCCAGCGCAAGTTGGAGGAGTTTGCCGTTAGTTCCGACACCATCGAGGAGGTGCAGGAAAACAAGGAGCAGATCGAAATCTCCAAATTCTACGAGCGCCTGCCCAACACGGCCATCATTGCCTCGCACGAATTTATGAACGACGAGATCCAATGGCGCGTGGTGGAAGACGTGGAGTAACACCCAGCCCACATGAAAAAAATCATCCTCGGCATCAGCGGATCCATTGCAGCCTACAAATCGGCTCAACTCGTTCGGCTGTTCGTTAAGTCCGGTGCCACTGTGCGGGTACTGATGACAGAATCCGCCGTGGGGTTTATTTCTCCGCTGACCTTGTCCACACTTTCCAAAAATCCCGTTTTGACAGCAGTACATGCCGAGGAGGCCTGGAACAACCACGTCGAACTGGGTCTGTGGGCGGATGCCATGGTGATCGCTCCGGCCACGGCTAATACCTTGGCCAAATTAGCCAACGGCCTGTGCGACAACATCCTCGGCGCCGTGTACCTGTCGGCCAGATGCCCGATATTCGTTGCTCCTGCTATGGACGTGGATATGTGGCACCATGCGGCTACACAAGCCAATTTAGAACGGCTGCTAGCGCATGGCGCACACGTTATCCCCGTTGAGTTTGGCGAGTTGGCGAGCGGCCTCGTCGGCGACGGGCGTATGGCCGAACCGGAATCAATTTTAGCGTATTTGGAGCGCTTTTTTGCCGAAGGCAAAATACTGCTCGGTAAAAAAGCCCTCGTTACCGCAGGCCCGACACACGAAGCGCTTGACCCCGTACGCTTTATCGGCAACCTGAGCAGCGGCAAAATGGGCATCGCCATAGCCGATGCCCTGGCCCGACACGGCGCGGAGACAACCCTCGTACTCGGCCCCACACACCTGGGGCCCCAAAACCCGTCAGTACGGGTCATACCGGTTGTTTCGGCTCAGGATATGTACGAGGTGTGCGCCGAATTTTTCCCTGCTACCGACATCGCAGTACACGCTGCTGCCGTGGCTGATTACCGCCCAAAAACCTACTCAACAACCAAGATCAAGAAAAAAGAAGATGATATGCACCTGGAACTGGCCAAGACCGTGGATATAGCCGCCACACTTGGACAGAACAAGCGCTCAACTCAGATCGTCGTCGGCTTTGCCCTCGAAACCAACGAAGAAGAACCGAACGCTTTGGCCAAAATGAAGCGAAAAAACATGGATTTTGTCGTGCTCAATTCCCTGCGCGACGCAGGCGCCGGATTCGGTTATGACACGAATAAAATCACCATCCTGCGACAAGACGGATCCAAAACGGTATATGAACTAAAATCTAAAACGGCCGTTGCTGAAGATATCGTCACCGAAATCCTCCTAACGGCCAACCGCTCGGCCTGAATTTGCGCCATGACAACCATGCAAAACATCGATTCGCACATTCAACCGTTTTTTAAAATGAACCGTACCCTCTCCCTCCTTTTTCTGGTGCTCTTCGTGTTTGCCCAGGCAAATGCCCAAGGCGAACTGGACTGCTCTGTGCGCATCAACACGCCTCAGTTGCAAACCACCGACCGCCGCGTATTCGACCAGTTGGAGGTGACGATGCGCGAATTCCTGAACTCCACCAAATGGACCAATGATGTTTTTCAATTGGAAGAACGCATCAAGTGCAACTTCATCCTCACGATAAAGATAGAAAACGGCAATTCTTACGATGCGGAACTGGCTGTGCAAGCCGTCCGGCCCGTTTACGGCAGCGGCTACGAAACCCCCATGCTGTCGCATCTGGACAAGGACGTTTCCTTCGATTACGACCAGAACCAACCACTTCTTTTTCAGCCAGATGCCACCGATAACCAGAACCTGCCCGCTATTTTGGCCTTTTATGTTTATGTGATCCTCGGAATGGACTACGATTCGTATGCCCTTTACGGCGGAGACCAACACTTGCTTAGTGCCCAACAGATCGTAACCAATATCCAAAACTCCTCCACCAACAAAGGCTCCGGGTGGCGTCCTGCTGACGGTGGCAAAAACCGAAACCGCTACTGGATCGCCGAAAACCTGCTCAACCCCCGCGTACGCCCCTACCGGGCAGCCATGTACACCTACCACCGCAAGGGCCTCGATCTGATCTCCAGTGATATGGAGGCTGGCAAAACCGCTATCATGCTCGCCTTAGAGGAGGTAGATAAAGTGAATACGGCCTACTTCAACTCCATGATAACCCAGATGTTCGCCAACGCAAAAAAAGACGAATTGGTCGAAATGTGGAAACTCGGAGGCAAGCCTCAAAAAGAGCGCGTTCAACAGATCATGATTAAAATAGACCCTGTCAACACCCAACGCTACCGAGAAATCGGATCTTAATCTGGCTGTTGGCTATTGGCTTCCGAATAATCATACACCGCAAAAGCCCGATATTCTGCTCAGGAAAGCCAACAACCAATAGCCAACGGCCAGTAGCCAACAACAAAGAATGGATACCATCGTCAATATCAGCCAGTTTTTACTCAGCCTCTCCTTGCTTATCATCCTGCACGAGATGGGCCACTTTTTCCCTGCCCGTTGGTTCAAAACCCGGGTGGAAAAGTTTTACCTCTTTTTCGATTTTGCGCCGTTCAATTCCCTCTGGAAGACTAAAAAAGGCGAAACGGAATACGGCATTGGCTGGCTTCCGCTCGGCGGTTATGTGAAAATATCCGGTATGGTGGATGAAAGCATGGACACCGAGGCGCTCAAACAACCGCCCCAACCCTGGGAGTTTCGCTCTAAACCCGCCTGGCAACGGCTCATCATCATGCTGGGTGGTGTGACCGTCAATTTCATACTTGGCTTCGCTATTTTCGCTATGATCCTCTGGCATTTTGGCAAGGTGTATGTCCCAAATTCCGAACTGAAACACGGCCTGGCATTCGACAAAGTGCTGTTGGATCAGGGTTTCCAACAAGGCGACGTGCTGGTTCGTACCGGACAAGCCCCCGTGGACCATGTGGATGCCGCCGCATTTATCGAACAAGTCGTACTCAACGATGCCCGCGAAGTGACCGTACTACGCGACGGGCAGGAGGTGAAATTCGCCCTCCGCCAAAACGTAGCCGAGCAACTCACGAGTCAAAAAGTGCCCAAGGTTTTGCTCATTTCACCCCGCATTCCTTTTTATGTGGGAGAAGTGGCCGCAGGCAAACCTGCTGAAGAGGCCGGAGTACTGGCCGGCGACCGTATCCTGGCATTCAACGGCTCCCCTACCCCATTCTATGATCAGTTCGGCCCCTTGGCCATGTCCCAAAAAGGTAAGCCCGCCCGACTGACGCTGCTGCGCAAAACTGATACTGTCACCGTTAACCTGACCCTAACCCCGGAAGGCACCATCGGTGTGCGGCCAAAGGTCGAGGGCTATTTCAACATCGAACGGGAGCGCTACTCACTGGCGGCGGCTATACCCGGTGGCGTACAAATGGGCGTTGATTTTTTGAACAACCAGATGAAAGCCTTTGGCAAAATGTTTAGCGGTGAAATCGCCGTGAAGGACAACCTCGGCAGTCTCATCAGCATCGGTAAAATGTACGGCACCTCGTGGGACTGGGAACGCTTTTGGTCGCTCACGGCTTCGCTCAGTATTCTGCTCGCATTCATGAACCTGCTGCCCATTCCTGCCCTCGACGGTGGCTACGTCATGTTCCTGCTCTGGGAAGTGGTCAGTGGTCGCAAGGTTAGCGACAAATTCATGGAAAAAGCGGTCACTGTCGGCTTTTTCCTCCTGCTCGGTCTGATGATTTATGCTTTCGGCCTTGACTTGTGGCGGCACGTTTTCCAACGATTCTTTTGAAAAACAACCCTGTGAATTACTTCGAGTTTTTCGGTACCCCGCTGTCATTTCGGGTGGATGAGGCAGCCCTTCGCCGCGTGTTTTATCAAAACAGCAAAAAATTCCATCCCGATTTTCACACCCTCGCCGATGCTGCCCGGCAGGCGGAGATGCTGGAGCAATCCACGCTGAACAATGAAGCATTCCAGACGCTTTCCGATCCCGATAAGCGCATGCGCTATGTCTTGAAAATCAAAGGGCTGCTGGAAGAAGAAAGCAAACTCAGTGTGCCGCAGGATTTTCTCGCGGAAATGATGGACATCAACGAGGCGCTCATGGAACTGGAGTTCGATCCCGACCCGGTTCAGTTTGCCGCCGCCGCCCAAGCCGTCCGCGACCTGGAAAAAAGCCTCGACGTGGGCATACACTCCGTTTTGGACACCTATAGCGAGCACACCGGAACGGAAGCAGACCTACGTGCGGTGCTTGAATATTTTTTGAAAAAAAGGTACTTGTTGCGCGTTCAGGAAAATCTGTCTAAGTTTGCGCCCCAATAAAAAAAGAACAGCGGGAATGGCGGAATGGTAGACGCGCTGGTCTCAAACACCAGTGACTTCACGGTCATGCGAGTTCGAGTCTCGCTTCCCGCACCAACAGCACATCGGATTTCCGGTGTGCTGTTTCTTTTTCTACCGAACCAGTTGAGCAAGCAGCCATTCCCGTTCCGTTAACACCGGCTCTTTTTCGATCTGCTGACGCAGCCCATCTACGGCTTGGGCATCGTTGGGGTCAATGCGCATCAGGGCACGGGTGTAGCGGGCAATGTTGAGGTAATTATCTCGGTGGTAGCCTACTGCTCGTTGGCGGCGGATGAAATTTTTCAGGCTGTCCAGATGGCTTTCGAGCAGGTCCGTCTCGCCGGTTTCGTAATAAATTTTCAGTTGCAAGGTCTTGGCATTCATGCCGTTGATGAAATCTTTGTAATCGGCCCGTTGCAAGTGAAGCAAGGCCGAACCGTATTCCTGCCGGGTATAGGCCACACGAGCCATGTTGAGGCTGAAGGACGACTCGCGGTATCGGTTTTCGAGTGCGTTTTTATATTTTTGAATAAATGCCTCGGCCCAGGCCACCTCGTGCAGGCGCACGGCCACGCCCACGATGTTGTGGTAGGCAAAGCGCGACATCATACCGTTTTCGAGCAGCAGGTCGCGGGCGAGTGCTTCCTGATATAAACCCAGCGTAGCCCGGTACCAGTCGTTGTCGCCCGATTCGTTGCTTTTTTTTACGCCAAAATTAATAGCCAGCAGGTACAGCGCCCGCAGTTCGTCGGGCGGAAACTGCTCGGCGTGCGCGCTGAGCATATCGCGGAAGCGGGAAAAATGGGACTCGGCAGCCGGGTCGGCTAAAAAATGGCAGCCGTGGTAGTACAGCGCAATCGCCGGCACGTCCAGCAAGCCCTCCGATTCTGTATGCGCAAACGCGGCCTCCAGCAGACCGAACCGATAGGGTGCCTGCATCACGGCCTGGTGCGAGCGAGCAAAGCAGACGTGCCGCAGTTTGCGGGCGATGTACGTCTTGTCCATCAGGTCTGAAATTTCCTGAAGATTAAACGCCTCGTAGCGTTTGGCCGCCGAAGCCGACTGGAACAGTTCCAGTTCGATACGGTGCAAGTCGTCGAAGTGCTCGGCATGGCGCCAAGGACGGACCTCGCGGCTATGTCGGGCTTCTCGCAACGAGACCTCAGCGTGCTTAGGCAGGTTGCGTTTGCGGTAAGCCCCTGCCAGGCGAATCTTGTTGCGCTCCGGGTCGGCGAATTTTTCCTGGTAGGTCCAGAAGTGTTCCACTAACTTGAGCAGGTCGCTATTAGCAAGGCGCATCTTCTGGTCGTCGTAGGCTGCACCCGGATAGGCTGCGGCAAATGCCGCTTCGGCTTCTGGTGTGACACCTGCCTCGCAACATTGGCGCAGGAAGCTGCAAAGGCCCACGAGGTGCGCCTTTTGATTGAAGAATGGCGAACGTACGAATTTGTCGAACGCCCTTATCTCGGGCTTGGTAAGCGCTGAAAAGGCTTCCCAAAGGCGGGATTTTTGCACGGCGTGTATGTTTTTAGCCTCAAAATTACTTTTGTTACTACAATTATTTTTTTAAAAAACTATGAATCAATTATTTAGTTTATAAAATAACTTAAATAGAAATACAATCTTGATTTTTTGTTTTTGCACGCGCCGTCAACAGGCTGCACCTTTGCTGCATCAATTACACTGTGAAAAGTCCAGACACATGAAAAAACACTTCCTTGCCGCCTTACTGCTTGTTTTTTGCTGCCGCGCAGCCCAAGCCCAGTGCACCGCCGATGCAGGCCCCAACCAGACACTGACCTGTTTGAACACCAATACGGACATCATCGGCTCGTCCAATGTGCCCAATGCAACGTATGTCTGGACCGGCCCAAACGGTTTCACGTCAACCCAGCCTATCAACGTGGTTTCCTTTGCAGGTGTGTACTCACTTACGATCACCGACCCGTCCAATGGATGCACGGCCACGGATGTGACGACAGTGGTATCCAACACCACTCCACCCGGGGCTTTTGCTACAGGCGGCGCGATCACTTGCAACAATCCCCTAGTTCTGATCAACGGTTCGTCGCCAACATCAGGCGTGCTATTTTATTGGGAAGGGCCAAACGGGTTCCAGGCTTATCAGCCCAGCCCGACGGTTTCTGTACCGGGGGTTTACACCTTGCTTGTGACCAACCCCGCAAACGGTTGCATATCAACAACTCAAGTCGAAGTTACTCTTGATGTGATCTTTCCAACTGTGTTGGCTACTGGCGGAGTAATGTCGTGCAGTTCGCCCAACGTAACACTTTCGGCAGTAGTTACCCCCCCGCCGCCAAATACCATTGTCGTATGGACAGGGCCCAGTTTTACATCCACATCCCTCAACCCAACTGTCTCGCAACCAGGCAACTACACTTTTATAGCCACAAATATCAACAACGGTTGCTCGGCAACAGCCACAGTCCAAGTGACGAAAGATGCCAGTTTCCCGCTTCCTATACCAACCATTTCCCACGTCAAGTGCAACAGTGCAGCCGACGGGTCGGTAATATTGAGCGTATCGGGCGGCGTATCACCATACACTTACCAGTGGGCTGGCTCGAACGGGTTCACCGCTTCGACACAAAACCTGACCAATCTCCCCGCCGGACCATATTTTGTCACGGTTACCGACATTTTGGGCTGTAGCAGCACCGCAACAGCCATTGTAAACCAGCCTGCGGCACTAACACTACCCACATCACAAATCAAAATCACGCCCGTTTCCTGCTCCGGCCAAAATACGGGTGGCATTAATTTGCCTGACCCGGTTGGCGGAACACAACCGTATTCTTACCTCTGGTCTAACGCTACCACCACACAGGACCTCAGTAACCTCAGCGCTGGCACCTACACCCTCACCGTGACAGATGTTAACGGGTGCACGCGTACTTTTTCGTTCATAGTAGGTACGTCTCCTCTCCTGGTAATCGACAACGTGATTGTATGCGAAAACACCATGAGTGCCAGCGCCACTGGCGGTACGCTGCCGTACAACTTTTTTTGGAGCAATGGCGCAACCGGACCTACGGTAACCAACCTGACCCCTGGCATGTACACCGTCACGATCGAAGACGGTCTCGGCTGCACGGACACCGAAACAGCCTCGCTGTCAGCGAACGCCACCTCCTGCACGCGCATCATCGGAAAAATAACCCACGACGAAAACAACAACTGCCTCGCCGATTCGGCGGAAGCAACACTCACGGGCTGGTTTGTGCAAGCGGTAGGCCCCAACGGTACCTACTTCGGCATGAGCAACGTTTTTGGGGAGTACACCATCAGCCTGCTACCGGGCGACTACACCGTTTCGGTCGTGGCCAACAACCCCAACGTGGTCGTCTGCCAGAACGACTTGCCTGCCAGCCTTGTCCAAGCGGGTGAAACGGACACTGCCGATTTCCTCTTGCAACTGCCCAACCCCGACTGCCCGCAACTGAGCGTTAGTTTGTCCACGCCTGTACTACGGCGTTGTTTCAGCAACAATTTTTACAACCTCATTTACTGCAACGACGGCCCCAATGAGGTGCCCGATGCGTACGTCACGCTCGACCTCGATCCGTTCCTGAGCATTGTCACCACCAACAAACCGATCACCCCACTCGGCAACAACCTGTTCCGGTTCGAGCTCGGCACACTGCAGCCCGGTTTCTGCGGAAGCATATTCATTCAAGTGAATGTATCGTGCAACGCCATTTTGGGTCAGGTACACTGCACTGAAGCACATATCTACCCGGACTCCATCTGCGACCCGATGAACCCGCTTTGGTCGGGTGCCCTGGTGGAAGTCACGTCGGAGTGTGTGGGTGACTCCCTGCATTTTCTCCTGAAAAATATCGGCACCGGCAACATGACCAACGAACTGGAGTACATCGTCATCGAGGACGGGATCATGTTGCGCGACGGCTCGGCACAGGCACTGCAATCGGGCGAAACCATGACGGTCACTGTACCCGCTAACGGTGCCACCTGGCGCGTGGAAGCAAAACAAGAGCCGTACGCTCCCTGGCCGGTGCAGTCGGTGTTGTCGGTAGAAGGCTGCACCAGCACAGGGTCGTTCAGTACAGGATTTGTCAACCAATTTCCGAGCGGGGAGCAAGGCAACTGGGTGGATTTAAACTGCACGGCCAACGTCGGCTCCTACGACCCCAACGACAAGCAAGGTTTCCCAATTGGTTATGGCGACAAGCACTACGTCCGCCCCGGCACCGAACTGGATTACCTCATCCGTTTCCAAAACACGGGCACCGATACAGCCTTTACGGTGATCATCCGCGACACCCTTTCCCCTTGGCTCGATCCGCTTAGCGTGCGCCCTGGTGCGAGCAGCCACAACTACCGGTTTGAACTAGACGGGAAGGGCATCCTGATCTTTGATTTTCAAAACATCCTGCTGCCCGACAGCAATGTGAACGAGCCGGCTTCACACGGTTACGTCCAGTTCCGTATCAGCCCACGTGCCGATGTGCCGTTGGAGACCAACATCCTGAACAAGGCCGCCATATTCTTCGATTTCAACGACCCGATCATCACCAATACCACCCGCCATCGCATCGGCGAGAACTTCGTGACGGTTATTATCATAGATTACGGTGACCCGTCTGTCAAATTGAATGTGACACCCAATCCCATGGGCGAATCCTCTTGGATTTCCTTGACGGGCACCCCCGCAACGGGCGCGTACAGCCTGCGCGTGCTCGACCTTACCGGGCGGCCCGTTCGGGAAATGAGCACCACTGTGCCGGAATTCTTGCTGCGCAAAGACGATATGCCCGCCGGGATTTACCTGTTCCAGGTGCAGCGCGACGGGTTGCTGGTTGGCAGCGGAAAACTAATGGTGCGCTAAGATTTATCTATTCAGCACCAATTTCCCATTCTGGGCAGTTCCGCTCTGGGTAGTCACTTGATAAAAATACAAGCCTGCCGGGAGGTCACCGCGCTCCAGAACCCAGTTTTTTCCAACAAATGCCTCCTGCCGAACGATATGGCCGGAGGCATTTGTCATTATTATCTGGTGTTGCTGCCCTTCGGCATCCGGGCCTTCGAGAAAAAAGGCAGCCTGTTCGTCCGCCGGATTGGGCATGACCCGAACGATCGGCGCGTCGGCCACCGGCTCGTCGTCGGACACGATCAGGGTGATTGTTTTACACAAGCGGTCGTCTTCGGGGATGCCATCGAGATGGCCATTGGGAAGATTTGTCCAGAAGCAAAGTTCTACTGAAGTAGTTGCCATTTCCTGCAGCAAGTAGAAATCCTGTTCCAATTGCACACATTGTGATTCCCCGGGTTCCAAAAACATATATTTTAACCATGCGAAGTGTTTTTCTATCGGGCAGCCGTACCAGCAAGAAGTGTAGCGCCCCATCACTACAAACTCCGATATCGGCTCAGATCCCGTGTTTTTCACAATTGCATGCAACTGCCCGAATTCAACATTGGTTACATACGGCCCAAACGGCGGGCAGTAATGTGGTGGCGATAACTCCTGCGATGGGTTTGTTAATCCAATGTCTGTGAGGGCCATGGAGTATTTTGCCACGATCTCCGGATTAGTCGCCGGGGCTGATTTGAGAAACACACCTTGGTTGCGTGGAAAATTGCACTCTCCACTGAGCCACAAAAGGCTGTCGCCCGGCGTGTGTATAATGGAAAGCACCCGGTACTGTTTGTCGTAACCGTATGTGGCGACCACATTTAGCGTACCCGACTCAAAGCGCTGGATGACAGATTCGCCGCTAGAGTTTTCACCCGTAATCCAACAGGCTTCGTCTACCCAAAAAACTTTTGACCACGATTGGGAGTACAGCAATGGTTTTTCGGCAACAATATCCAAGCCCCCGTTGAGGCGGTATAATTTGTTCGTTCCCAAACAATACCACTCGCCCGAGGGGGCTTGAACAGCATGGAGAATGTTGTCGGGAAACGGCACAGAAAAAAACGGATTGGATGAACCTATGGCCTGGTTTCCATAGGCCAGATAGCCGCCCAAATTGTTCTTGACAAGCCCGTTCCAGGTAAATCCTGTGTTACTCATGCTCAGTAAAGTACCGTCAGGTGAGTAAACAAACTTGTGTTTGTCCGTTTGGAAGTCCACGTTTCCATTGGCCGAAGGTACTAACCAGAGCCTTTCGTTATCTTGGTGCTCGATCGGCGTTGTCACGACCCAAAGTAACTTCCCGGCAGCATCCATACGGGCCAAGCCTTCAGGAGTGGGAAAATCACATGCTTCGTACACCGCGCCTATATAAACACCGCCATTTGCATCTGGCAGGATTTGCATTTCCCGGATATTTTCGAGGTTGGGTAGCAAAAGTTGCTTACTCCACAGAATATCATCATTTTTTGCATCCCACTTAATCACATAGGGGCGCTCATTCGATGGCGAACCCCGCCCTCGAACCGCCCCGAACCACGCCCCGTCTGGTCCTTGTACCCATACGTGCAGCCTGTTGTCAAAATCAAACAAGAAATGGTAATCACCTTGCCCCTGAGCAGTAATTGGGTTAAATTGCAACAACCAAACAAGTAGGAGGAATAGCATTTTTTTCATAGGAATCTACTCTGCGGGTTTGGTTCGGCCGCAGAGGATACAAACCTACGGGGCACTACTGTAACTAATTGTCGCGGATGGTCAATAGGTGATTATCCGGCTGGACAACCGGGATGGCATCCTAGTTGGTCAAAACAGATTAGTTTGTATCACACAGCCCCTTGTTGTGTTCGAAAGCCTGCTCGATTTTCCAGATCAGGTAGTCAGCGTAGTTGAAGCTACCGTTCGCGATATCTAACTGGCCAAGGCTGACGATTCCTTTCATGTATACTGCATTTGCGTGAAAAACCTGACCAAAATAGCAACAATGCACGCTATGATTTCAACCAGCCGGATCCACTGGAGTTCCTTGCCGGAAAAATTCTTTCCTTTGCCAAACGTAGCAGGATAAATACGCGTTTGTGCATTTTTGTCTCTTCCTGCATCCGTCCTGCCTACATCCAACAGGCCAAAGGCCAATCGTCAACAACAGCCATTTTCTATGCTCCGTTCCTCCATCCTCTTGCTCGTCCTGTCGTTCGCTTTTTGCAAATACGCACAAAAAACGCCCGAAAGCACCGGCCCGAAACCCGTTCCCACACCCATGCCCACGACCACCGCTCCCTTCAACGGCGATTACGCCTCGGAATGGCGCACTATTGACAGCCTTGACAAGCAAGGCCTGTTCAAAAGTGCCCTCGAACGTACTGAAGCACTGTATGACCGTGCCAAAATCGACCGAAATGGCCCTCAAACGATCAAAACCCTGCTCTTTCGCGGAAAGTACACCACCATGCTGGACGAAGACGGGTTCGTGAAAGCCGTGCGGATACTTGAAAATGATGAAAAAATCGCCCCGGAGCCGGAGCGTTCCGTGTTGCAAAGCCTGCTTGGCGAACTTTACGGCACCTACCTGCAAAACCAGGGCTGGCAAATCCAAAACCGGACGCCTCTGGCCGAAGGCGAAGGCGGCGACATCCTAACCTGGTCTGCCGAACAGATGGAGCGGCGGGCCTTGGATTTTTACCGCGCTTCTGTGCAAAATGAAACCACATTGCGTGCCGTACAAGCCGACTATCTGCGCGACATTTCCCGCCCTGGGGAGGCCGATTCGGTAGGTTCCAGGCCACTGCGCCCCAACCTGTTCGACTTTCTCGGTCACCGCGCCTTGCGCCACTTTACTAACGAACGCAGCTTCCTCACGGAGCCAGCCTACAAATTTTACCTCGACCAACACGAGGTTTTTGCCCCTGCCGCTGATTTCGTGAAGTTCGTTTTTCAGAGCCGCGACACGACCTCCGGTAAATGGCTTGCCATACAACTGTTCCAACGCCTGACAGCAGCGCACCTCTCGTCGGGCGACGAGGCCGCTCTCATTGATGCCGAATTGCTGCGCCTTCAGTTTGCTGAAAACAATGCCGTGATCGAAGATAAAGTTGAGCGCTACAACCAGGCCCTTGCCATCCTGCACAAAACCCACTACAACCACCCGTCTGATGCCGAAATCGCACACAAAATCGCTTGGGGCCACCTGATTCACTCGGCTATGCCCAATACCGATCCGTTGCTGCTCAAACAAGCCGTCGACGAATGTGAAAGTGCCATCAGCCGACACCCAGGCACCTACGGCGCCAAACTTTGCGCAGCACTGCTGTTCGATCTGCGCCGGGAAGAAATCGGCCTCGAAACAGAGCATATCGGGCTGCCCGGCAAGCCGCTACTCGTGTCCGTGTCCTACAAAAATTTGAATAAAGTCTGGGTCAAGGTTGTGCAAGTGCCCAACGACCCGCTCGTGCTCGAGCAAGTCGAATGGGAAAACCGCCTGGCATACCTGAATGGCCTGCCCGCCGTGCAACAACGCACCTGGAATATTCGCGACGCTGGTGACTATCGCCAGCACCGCACCGAGATCAAACTCGACCCGCTGCCAGCCGGGCGCTATTTCGTGCTTGTTTCCGGCTCGGACGACTTCGCGGGCACCGCCCACCCTGTGAGTTTCGCGATGTTCGTTTGTTCCCGGCTTGCTGCCGTGTCATTCGACCAAAACGGCGACCAGCAATTTGCAGTCGTAAACCGCGAGACCGGTACGCCCGTCGCAGGTGTGCGTGGTGAGTTTTTTGAGTCCAAGTGGGAGCGCAGCGAACGGCGTAACATGCGCAACCGTATCGGTCAGGAAACCAGCGACCGCGACGGCTTTTTGAAACCGGCTATTGACACACGGCGAGGTTTCCACGTCCGGCTCAGCCACGAGCAGGATACCCTGTGGCTCGACGAGTTTTACAACAATTACCGCTCCACACCACGCCAGCCGAACCGCGAAACGATGTTTTTCACCGATCGCAGCCTGTACCGCCCCGGCCAGACCGTGTATTTCAAGGGCATCCTGCTCGTTCGCGACGAAAAAGACATGCCCGCCATTGTCCCGAACACGGACGTGGCCGTGCGTTTTCTCGATGCGAATAGCCAGGAAAAAGGTCGCCTGAAACTGCGCGTCAACGAATACGGGACGTTCAACGGTGCATTCCAGGCGCCCGCAACCGGCCTTACAGGCGAAATGCGCATTGAAGCCGAGGGTCTCAACGGCGGGGCCTGGTTCAATGTGGAGGAGTACAAACGGCCCAAATTTGAAGTGGCTTTCAAACCCGTGGCAGGCGCGTATCGCGTAAATGATGCCGTTGCTGTGCGGGGCGAGGCTAAAAACTACGCAGGCAGCGTGGTGGACGGTGCCAAGGTTCGCTACCGTGTGGTACGCCAGGCCCGGTTCCCGTGGTGGGATTGGTGGCGCATCAGCAAGCCGTTCATCACGGAAAGCATGGAAATCGCCAACGGCGAAACAGTTACCGCCGCCGACGGCAGTTTCGAGGTTAAGTTTACGGCTTTGCCCGACCGCAGCATTCCCAAAAAAGACCAGCCGATGTTCGATTTCCTCGTCACTGCGGATGTGACCGACATCACCGGCGAGACTCGAAGCAGCGAAACGCAGGTTTCTGTGGGCTATATCGCGCTTAATGTAGCGATTGATTTACCCGAAACTGTCGAAATCGAGGCTTTGCGCAGTATTTCCCTGAACACAACCAACTCCGCTGGGCAGTTTCAAGCCGCTTCCGGTACGATTGAAATTACCCGCTTAGTAGCTCCGAGCAAGCAATTTGTCAGCCGCTATTGGGAAAACCCGGATGTGCTGACCCTGCAAGAGGCCGACTTCCGCCGCGATTTCCCCAACTACGCCTGGAACGGTGAGGACAAACCCGAAAAATGGGGCCGACAGGATTTTTCACGTACCGTCAAGTTCGGTACAACTGCCGCCGCTGCCAAGATAGACCTGTACGACAGCGGCATGAACGCGGGATACTACCAGGTGGTTTTGAAAACAAAAGACGCTTTCGGCGAGTCTGTTGAGATTAAAAAAAC
>JBJXEZ010000087.1:0-3197 GCA_046153695.1 Saprospiraceae bacterium | reverse complement strand
CGGCGAAAATTTTAACGCAGTATGAAGCAAAATTTGCCGCTTGCAGCCCGGCGACTGAAATTTAAACACGCTCTAAGCAAAATGTTGCGCCAATCCCTGATAAAAGGGCGGTTGGCGAAGTTGGCGCCTGCGTTTGACAAAGATGCCTGCGTGGTAGATAAAAAGTCCGAAGCACTGGCAGCGAACAACGCTTAATAACCTACTTTTGCCCACTTCAACTCAACCGCCTCTACGCCTATTGACGAATGCCGACCAATACGCCCGCCGCCACCCTGCTGTTTTTTCTTCTGGCTATTGTATCCGCCAGCGCACAGATGACGCTCGTGCGCACAGCCCCCAACGACACGTTTGAACTGACCTGCCCCACCTGCGCCATGCGCGTGGCGGGCGTAGCGCTCACACAGGGGCAGCACGCCCTGCCGATGAACACCCAAAAGCCCGTGGCCATGAACCTGCTCATGTGGCGCTATTACGACAATATCCTCGGCAAAAATGCCCTCATGGCTGAGGAACCATTCTGGACTACCGGCGTTCAACTACTGGACGAGGTGCCGGAAACCGAGCCGCTGTCGTTGCACCTCAACCTGTTGTGGAGCGACTCGGCAGGCACAGCGCATCGCCTTTTCCTCGTGTTGGCCGGACTGACCAAAGCTCACTTGACCCGATTGCCTGTGACTACCGTTTTCGATACCGATACCTATTCGCCTCTGCGCTTCGCCGCCGTATCGCAGATTACTCTAGGCGACGACGATTGGGAAACCTACGACTGCATCGAGGGCACTGCCGTTCTGGAAACCCTGAACTTGAAAACGGGTTCGCTAAGCGGTATATTCGAGTTTACTGGCACCCGTATCGGCATGGAAAAACTTGGCTTTTTTTTGAACGGAACGTTCCGCAAATAACACCACCGCATGCAAACCCGAATCCTAACCGGTCTGTACGTTTACCCAGTCAAATCACTCGGCGGCATTGCAGTGTCGGAAGCCGTGCCGGAGCCGCGCGGGCTTCAGTACGACCGCCGCTGGATGCTCGTGGACGAACAGGGGCGGTTTGTCAGCCAGCGCGAAGTGGCCGAACTGGCCCTGCTTGGCACCGCCATTGAGCCGCCATACCTGGTTGTTTTTTCTAAAAAAAATCCGGCGCTGCGCGTGCAGGTCCCGCTGTCCCCGCCGGTGGAGGAAATGCCGGAAATCACTGCCGAGATTTGGAACGACCGCTGCCCTGCACGGGTCTGCGAGCCGGGCATAAATGAGTGGTTTTCCACCCTTTTGGGCTGCTCGCTGCGGCTCGTATACATGCCCGACACGACATGGCGCCCTACCGACCCGGCTTATGTACCGGAGGGCATACCCGTCAGTTTTGCCGACGGCTACCCCTACCTGCTCATTGGTCAGGCATCGCTCGATGACTTGAACACCCGACTGGAGCAGCTCCTGCCGATTAATCGGTTCCGGCCCAATTTTGTGTTCAGCACGAATGTGGCCTACGAAGAGGACGAATGGAGCGATTTCGCCATCGGCACCGTGCGTTTTCGTGGCATCAAGCCTTGCGCCCGCTGCATCGTGCCCAACACCGACCAAGACACCGCCCAGCGTGCCGCTGAGCCGCTGAAAACGCTGACCGCCTACCGCAAGCAGGGGCACCGTATCCTGTTTGGACAAAACACCGTGTGGATTGGTGCTTTGGGAGATGTCGTGCGGGTGGGTGATGCGGTGGTGCCTATCTAGAGCGTGAATAAAATTTAGTCGCCGGGCTGCAAGCGGCACTAAATTTTAAACACGATCTAATCTTTACCCATTCCTGCCATTTTGTCATTTACTTCCACAAAACCCCTACATTTGCAGCCGCAAATAGAAGCGCGAAAATATGTACGACAACAACCCGACATTGGAGGGCATCAAGGTTATAGACGAGGCCAGGCAAGGCAATGTGCTGTTCAAGGAGCACTGGGAGGAAACAAGCACCCCGGGCGGGCGGAAGTTCTACATCGAGAGCTATGGTTGCCAGATGAACTTCAGCGACTCGGAGATCGTGGCGTCCATCCTGCACGAGGTGGGCTACTCCCCTACCCGCAACGTGGAAGAAAGCGACCTGATCCTCATCAATACCTGCTCCATCCGCGAAAAGGCCGAGGAGACGGTGCGCAAACGCCTGCGTTTTTTTGAGGCAATAAAAAACCGGCGCCCCGGCACTGTAGTCGGCGTGCTGGGCTGCATGGCAGAGCGGCTGAAAAAGAAATTTCTGGAAGAAGAAAAACTCGTGGACATCGTGGTCGGCCCCGATGCTTACCGCGACCTGCCCAACCTGATTGGCGGCGCCGAAGACGGCCAACGCATGGTGAACGTGCTGCTGAGCCGGGAGGAAACATACGCCGACATCAGCCCCGTGCGGCTGGAAAGTAACGGCATTACGGCATTTATTTCCATCATGCGCGGCTGCGACAACATGTGCTCCTTCTGTGTAGTGCCGTTCACCCGTGGCCGCGAGCGCTCACGCGATCCGTTCAGCATTGTGTCCGAAGCCGCTGGCCTGTTCGAGAACGGCTACCGCGAGGTGACCCTGCTCGGCCAAAACGTGGACTCATACAAATGGGAAAACCCGGAAACCGGCGAGCGTGTCAACTTCGCCAAACTCCTGGAAATGACCGCCGAGGTACACCCGACCTTGCGCGTGCGCTTCAGCACCAGCCACCCTAAGGACATGACCGATGAGGTGCTGCACGTCATGGCCAGCCACCACAACATCTGCAAATACATCCACCTGCCGGTGCAATCGGGCAACAGCCGCGTGCTCGAACTGATGAACCGCACCTACGACCGCCCCTGGTACGAAGACCGCATCCGCGCCATACGCCGCATCTTGCCCGACGCCACCGTATCGAGCGATATCATCACGGGCTTTTGCACCGAAACCGAAGAAGAACACCAGGACACGCTCAGCATGGTGGAATGGGCCAACTTTTCCATGTCGTACATGTTTTTCTATTCCGAACGCCCCGGCACACTGGCCGCCCGCAAGCACCCCGACGATGTGCCGGAGGACGTAAAAAAACGCCGCCTGAACGAGATTATCCGCCTGCAAACCACTGTGAGCCTGCGCCACAATCAGGGTGACATCGGCAAAACCTTCGAGGTGCTTATCGAGGGCAACTCCCGCAAGTCCGATCAGGATTTTTGCGGGCGCAACACGCAGAACAA
>JBJXEZ010000102.1:0-8164 GCA_046153695.1 Saprospiraceae bacterium | reverse complement strand
CAGGCTAGACAGTTACTTTGAATTTATGAATGTCCCAATTTTACAGCGATGTTCAAAAATTATTTCAGTCGCCATATCGCACTGACTTGAAACGGCATTATCAATTTCCCAAATGGCTAAAGTCGAGCTAAGTACCGGGACTGAATTAATTGAAAAAAGGCTCGCGTGAGTTTTCCCTCCGTAAGCCTTTTCCCCTGCGAGATTCACGCCATCAAATCCGCTCAATTCTGTACTTCTCGAATCAGTTTTGCCAACGCCCGCGTGTACAGCGGCGCGTGCTCGGCACGCAGGTGCGACCACTCAGGCAGTTCAAAACCCTGTAGTTCAGGATGGTCCTCGAAGTGGATGCCTGGCACGCCGGTGATTTCTAACAGGCGATCCCATGTTTCTTTGCGGGGCACCTCGAATTCCTCCAGATCGTACAGAACCCCGGAAGAAGGCGGGCGCACGAAAATCATCTTGCCGCCCCGGGCGTGGAGTTTGTCGGCCCACGATTTTATTACCCGAAAAATGGAGTCACGCTCGGCGGGGCTGACCCGGAAGGGCGGCGGCACGGGGTTGAACGCACCCGAAAAGGTTTTTGCCTTTGCACAGGCGTACTCGGCGGGGCGCATCAACCGGCCAGTGCGGGAGGAAAACCCTAGCCAGATACCCCGGACCCGGTTGGCATAGGCGGTATCGGCAACTACTTTGTTCCACATTCGGGCCTGACGCTCGCGGGTGTCGTTCGAGAGTTTGGGTACCCGGTCGAATCCGGCCAGAAATTCGGGGCGCTCAGGCAGGTGCGTTTCGGCGAGCAGGCTGCCGAGATTGAGTTCGCCTTTTTCCACGAATGCGAAGGTCGGTTCCATTAGCATATTGGCCCAGTGTTCCATTTTCTGGGCAGGCGACCAGTTGTGGTAGTGTTTCACCAAACCCTCCGAGTCGCCGTCGCTCATGGCGCGTTTGGAAAAAAACAGCCCGGGTGCTACCGACACGATGAGGGTGCCCGCGAAATCGGTGTTTTCGATCAGGTCGCGTACGATGGGCTGAGGGGCCGCACCCTCCTTGGCCAACTGGATCACGTTTGGGTTGCCTGTTTCGGCCCTCCAGGTCGGCAGATCAATATCGAACAACGCCCGCGACGAACCGGCGATGATGGTGTACTCCGGCCCTGCGTTTTGGGCCTTGGCCCGAAACTCGGCCCACGAACTTTCCGTGGCATCGTAGGAGGGTTCGTAACCCTGGCCGCGCCAGTACAGCTCCCATCCCGCTGTGGCTACCGCCGCCACAAGCAGTACGATCAGGCCCAAACGCCCCCAGGGCTGGTTTGGGATCAGGCGTTCAAATTGCCCGGACTCAGAATTGAAAGTATATGAATGCATTGCCACCTCCTTGATTGATAATTAACAAAAAAACCATAATCGCCCACACCGTGGTCACCAACCATGCCGGGCTGCGGCTCACCGCCGCTTCCAGCGTGATACGGCGCAAGCCCCATTGCAAAAAAACCATCGTGGTCATGGTGCCAGCCACGAGCAGGATTTGGGTCATTGGCACGATCTGCACACCGTCCGGGTGCCAACCGTGCATACTGGCCAACAACATACCGGCAGAGGCAAACGAGGTAGCCCGAAAAAACACCCATGTGATGACGATCAGGTAAAACGTGCCGATAGCCAATAGCACCTGCACCGCAGGGAAAGAAACCCACGTTTTGTGGCCCCACCAGCCGCGCACCACTCGTTCGGCGCTGAGGTAAAAACCGTGCAGGGCACCCCAAGCCACGAATGTCCAATTGGCTCCGTGCCAAAATCCGCCCAACACCATGGTGATCATCAGGTTGAGGTAGGTACGGGCTTTGCCGAGGCGGTTGCCGCCAAGCGGAATGTACAGGTAGTCACGCAGCCAGGTGGACAGTGTGATGTGCCAGCGCCGCCAAAAATCCGAAAAGCCCACTGCTCCGTACGGGCAGTGGAAATTGTCGGGCAAAGCAAAGCCAAGACAAAGCGCAATGCCAATAGCCGCTGTGGAGTAGCCCGCGAAATCGCAGAATATTTGGCCGGAAAATGCCAGCACACCAAGCCATGCGTCGAGCCCGTGCAGTGGTTGTTCACTGCCGAAAACCATATCGGACGTGCCGGACAGGAATGTGTCGGCGATCACCATTTTTTGGAAAAGGCCGAGCGTGAGCAGGCCGAGGCCCCAGAACATCTGCTGCCGGTTGGCCTGTTTGGGCTGGTCGACCTGTGGCACGAGTTCAGTTGGACGCACGATCGGTCCAGCCACCAATTGGGGGAAAAATGTCACAAACAGGGCGAAATCGAGAAAATTGTTTGCCGGTTTGGCTCGTCGCAGGTACACGTCGAGGGTGTACGCCATCGTCTGGAACGTGTAGAATGAAATACCGACGGGCAAAATGATATCGGGGGCCGCCGGGTGATAATCCCAGCCAGCCGCTTGCACCAGCGCAGTGAAATTGTCCAGCAAAAACTTGCCGTACTTGAAATAGCCGAGCAAACCGAGGTTCAGCACCACACTCACGAGCAGAAAAAATCGCCGCCGGGCATGTTGGTCGGTCTCGCTGATCTTTTTGGTCATGTACCAGTCCACCACAGTGGACAGCCACAAAAGCACCACAAAGGGCGGGTTCCAGGCCGCGTAAAAAATATAACTGGCCAGCAGGAGGTTGATTTTTTTGATGCGCCAAGGCAAAGGCGCATAATGGAGGCCCAGAAGCAGAGCAAAAAAGAAAAAGAACGACAGGGAGTTGAAGAGCATGTACGGGCAGGTAGTTTCGTTTCGGGACGAAAGTACGGGGCAGTACGGAACAAGGTCAATTTTTGCAAATAATAAAACTCCCGAATACTGATTACTTCGTAGGTTGCCCCGGCATTAATGGCACGCTTCTACCACTCACTAATTTTTTCACAAACTTAAATATGTACAACATGAAGAATGCCCGAGTATCCCTGTTCGCTTTGGCGATCGCCTTATTCGCCTGTGTTACGGCACATGCACAGGCGGTAAAACCACAACCTGCTCCGACATCTACTACGGTGCAGGCAGTGCCGTTTTCCGAAGACCCTAACGCTAAAGCACCTTTTTGCGAATTGGCTATTCCAAAAGCTACGGAAGACCTTCAATCGAAGGCCGACAAGTCCTGCCAAACCGCCTCTACCTGTGTGCGTTGCACCGAAAAGAATTCCGGCATCGAGGTTTATGCTACGGTCTATGCCCAGCCGAAAATTCCCCGTTGTAACGTGGTCAACAGCAGCACCTATGACCCACTTGGGGTCAAATCGTTGCCTATTTACGTCGAGGTATTGCAGTCCGTTTGTACGCGCGAGGGCGTAACCCTTGAAGTGAGTTTCCCCAACTCCCGTATGCATCCGAAACAGTACGACATTGAGTGGGAAGTGGACAACCGTTCGATCGGAAAGGGTGAAGTGATCAACTGTGTTTGCGGAAAGGACGCGAAAGTTACCATAACTGATAAGGCTACTGGCCGCGCCACTACAAGGCGGATGAATATCGCAAACGCTTGTGCGATGCCTGTTCCGGCATCGAAGAACTAAGAGCGAATTAAGAGCACACGCTTCTAAAACAAAGCACCTTGGTATCGCCGAGTTTCGGCACACACCAAGGTGCTTTTTTTACTTCCCAAACAGCCTATCCTTTGGCCTGAACAACTTATCCGGCGTTAAATTTTCAGGCCGTAGGCACCCGGCTACGCCGTGAAAATTTGCCTTGCCTAGTTCCGAAATTTTTTACCCTAAACTCCAACGAACAGCGTTTACCGGCACTTATCTGCCTCGTTTCCGCTCTAATCGCTTGTTTTTGACTTCCTGCATTTTGGTCAGCAAGCGCTCGCGAAACTCGCGTTCAGCGGCAGCGACCTTGGCGATTTTGCGCACAGGCAGCACCTTGCGCAGTTTTTGGTACAAGTCTTTTTCCAGGTCTATTTCGCGCTGTTTCATCTCAAAATGGCGCTTGATCTGCTCCTCTACTTCGCTATCATTCATGCTGTCCATTTGTTTACGAGATTTCAAGTCGTCCTGAATCCGGTCGCGGGCATCCATGTGTTCGTTGAAAATAGGCCAAAAAACTTGTGCCTCCTCGGAGGTCAGGTGCAGTACTTCGGTGTAGATGGCCACGCGAAACGAACGAATACGCTCGTCCTTGCGGTCGGGGTCTGGTTGCGCCAGCAGGGCGGTGCCGAGCAGGAGCAGGATCGTGGTGATGGTCAGATATTTCATAGCATGACTTCGGTAATGAAAATTGGTTTGACTTTTTTTTACAAAATGAGTTGGTCCAATTCCTCGTCGCTCAAATCGCGCAAAAGATGGTCTAGGTCTTCCGGCGAGAGGTTAATCGGCCCCTCGCCTGTGCTTTCGTCCGCAGGTTCGAGCATGATATCGGGCGTATGGTCAGCAGGCAGAACGGCTGCCAGTAGTTCTGGTTCCAATTCCATGAGGTTGGTCATCAGGTAAGCCTCTGCGTCTTCGGCACTTATTTGGGCGTACAGGTCGTCTTGTAAATTGGAAACGGCAGGGCGCCAAAACCACCAGGCAGCAAAAACCACCGCAAAAACCGCTGCTAAAGCCATGGCCGTACGAGGGTGCCACAAGCCCTGCATGACTTGCCACATACTCGGCGCAGGCTTGCGCACGGGTGGGCGGCGAGTAGCACCGATCGCCTCGATTTGCCGGTAAACCGACTCCTCCACGGACTCAAAGTAGCCCTCCGGCACGCGGTAGCCATCGGCCTGGCCGCGAAAATCTTTTAGAAAAGGGGCGGACTCGTCCAATTCGTCGTTCAATGCCTGCTTGTTTTTCATAACCGACTGGTTTGTTATTTTTCAATTTGGTATTCAAAAGGTGTCCGTTTCGCGGAAATAAGTCTCGATTTTTTTTGCCGCGTGGTGAAACGAGGCTTTCAGTGCGCCCACCGAGGTGTCGAGCACGCGCGACATTTCCTCGTAAGGCATTTCGTCATAGTAACGCAGGTTGAATACCGTGCGCTGTTTGTCTGGCAGTTGGGCGATTGCCTCCTGCAACTGAATCTGTACCGCGTCACCATCGAACCACGAATCGGCTCGCAAGCGCCCGGCCAGCGGCCCGTCACTGGTATCCAGGGTACTGGACTGGCGGCGGTTGCGGCTTTGCAAATACGAGATGGCCTCGTTGGTGGCAATACGGTACAACCAGGTGTACAGTTTCGATTTTTCCTCGAACAGCAATATCCCCCTGTAAATTTTCACAAAGGTGTTTTGCAGTACGTCATCGGCATCTTCATGTACCAGCACCATCCGGCGGATGTGCCAGTACAGGCGTTCCTTGTAGGTGCCCATCAACAACCGAAACCCGCGTTCGAATGTAGTATCCGATCGCAAAAGGTTCAGGATTTGTTCGTCCGAGGCGGGTTTGTTCGTTGTCAGCACCTGCAATTCCTGTGTTTTGTCTCTAAGACCTGCTAAACAAATACGGGTTTAACGCTGTACCAACAATTCTTCCGAAGTGCGTCCAAAAAGGGGCGGTGTGGCTACGTCCAGCATGTTGAGGTACAGGTATATCTGACCCCGATGGTGTATCTCGTGCTCGGCCAGAGCACGCAGCCATTTCCAGCAGGAGATGGGTGCTCCGGCCGGTGTGCGAATTTTGCCCTGCAATTGTTCGGGGGTCAGCTGGGCAAAAAGTTCTACTGATTCCCGGTGAAGCCCGTCAAAAAACGCCAGTGTGGCATCAAAACCCTCAGCCAGTTCCGGGCCACAGCCTGGATATATTGCCGGGCGGCCCAGCACAGTTTCCACATACAACCAGCGTTCGATGGTAGCGAGGTGGCGCACAAGATCGCCGAGGGTGAACTTGCCCGGTTTGTACGTCCACTCCAATCGGTCGGGTGGAATGAGCAGCACAACGCGGCGGGTGCGCTCGCGAAGGCGTTCGTAGTAGTCCAAAAAACTTTCGATGGTCTTGATCTCCATGCTTGCTTTTTGGCTTAAAGGTAATTACCGCTTCAGCACATCGGCAACCAAGTCGGCTGCCTCCTGAAACTCCGTGGCACCCATGACCTTCAGGCCCGACTCGTCAATGATCTTTTTGGCGATGTCGGCATTGGTGCCCTGCAGGCGTACAATGACAGGGACGGGTATGTTTCCGATGGATTTGTAGGCATCCACCACTCCCTGAGCCACGCGGTCGCATCGGACGATACCGCCAAAAATATTGATGAGAATGGCCTTCACGTTGGCATCTTTCAGGATGATGCGCATGGCGTTTTCCACGCGCTGCGCATCGGCGGTGCCACCTACGTCGAGGAAATTGGCTGGCTCGCCGCCGGAAATTTTGATCAAATCCATAGTGGACATAGCCAAGCCGGCACCGTTGACCATACAGCCCACATTGCCATCCAGTTTGACATAGTTCAAGTCGTGTTCGCGGGCTTCTACATCGGTAGGATCTTCCTCATCGGTGTCGCGCTGGGCCTCCAGGTCGGTGTGGCGGAACAGGCCGTTGTCGTCGAGTGATACCTTGGAGTCCACGGCGATAATCTGGTCGTCGGATGTTTTCAGGCAGGGGTTAATTTCGAAAAGCGTGGCATCGCTGCCGACATAGGCGGCGTACAGTTTTTGCACGAAGGCCACCATTTCCTTGTGGGCCTGCCCACTCAGACCGAGGTTGAAAGCTACTTTGGCTGCTTGAAAAGGGCGCAGGCCGAGCAGTGGATCCACCGTTTCGGTGAAAACACGGTCGGGGGTTTCTTCCGCCACTTTTTCGATGTCCATACCGCCGTCGGGCGAGTAGATGATGACATTGCCGCCGCGCCCGCGGTCCGTCAGGATACTGACATAAAATTCCTTAGGCTCACTGGCACCAGGGTAAAACACATCCTGAGCCACAAGTACTTTGCGCACAAGTTTGCCCTCCGGAGGCGTTTGCGGGGTTTTGAGCATCATGCCGATAATCTGGCCAGCCAATTCACCGGCCTGTTCCGGGCTTTTGGCCAGTTTCACGCCACCACCCTTTCCGCGTCCGCCCGCATGGATTTGCGCCTTGACGACACACCAGTCCGAGTTGTACAGTTCCTTGAGTTTTTTTGCGGCAGCTACCGCATCCTGGGCTGTTTGGACAACGATGCCCTCCTGTATTTTTACACCGTACGATTTGAGCAGTTCTTTGCCCTGATATTCGTGAAGATTCATTGCGTGATTGCGCGGTTGAGTGAACGAGCTGTTGGATTCGAGGGCGCAAAAGTACGGCTGCAGGGCCGTTTTCCAACTGCAAAAAAAATATGACTCAGCGAAACGCCGGGTTGGTCAAAAAATCCTCGTCCGTCAGGCTGTTCAGGAACGCCAGCAGGTCGGTACGCTCAGCAGAAGTGAGAGCCAGTTGGCGAATCAGCGGGCTTTTATTCGGGTGGTTTTTCCCGCCGGACTGGTAGTGGTCGAGCACGCCCTCCAAGGTGTGCAGGCTGCCATCGTGCATGTATGGTGCGGTCACGGCTACGTTGCGAAGGGTGGGAATTTTGAATACGGCCCGGTCGCTCTCCAACCCGGTGAGGAGCAGGCGGCCGGGGTCGGAATAGGTTTCGTAGAGACCGTTGTTGGCGAACTGCTCGTTGGTAAACAAAAAACCCGCGTGGCATTTTCCGCAGCCCGTTTTTTCGCTTTGAAACAAGTCGTACCCGCGCTTGGCCGCCGCCGACAACGCGGTAGTTTTTTTTTGAAAAAACCATTGATCAAACGGGGAGTTGCCGCTTAGAAGCGTGCGCTCAAACGCTGCAATCGCCCGCGTGATGACAAAAGCGTCCGGCTCGCGGCCATAGGCCTGGCGTGCCATTGTTACGTAATCCGGCATGCGGCCAAGGCGTTCGGCAATTTCCAAAATATTGAAATCAAACTCGTTGTGCTCCTGAATGGGCACGAGCACTTGCATTTCGAGCGTCGGAACACCGCCCTCTCGGAGCAGGTTGTGCTGGTAGCCAACATTGGCCAACGTCGGGGAGTTGCGGGCACCCGCCCGCCCTTCGATTCCAGGCGAAGTGGACAGGCTGTCGGCAAAAGCCAGGTGTGGGTGATGGCAGGTAGCGCAGGCCACCGTGCTATCGCGCGAGAGGGCCGGGTCGAAAAAGAGCCGTTTGCCCAATGCCACCCGTGAACGGGTCAGCGCGTTGTCCGGCGGGA
>JBJXEZ010000077.1:0-9874 GCA_046153695.1 Saprospiraceae bacterium | reverse complement strand
CGACATAATCACATCCTCCCTCGACCTGTCGGGGGCAGAGATGGAGCTCATCAACGAGGCAGGCCGTGAATACATCCTGCGCGAACTGATCGGACAAGTGGAGGCCGATTACGATTTCGTGATCATTGACTGCCCGCCCTCGCTTGGCCTGCTCACCCTGAACGCCCTCACCAGCAGTCGTTTCGTACTCATCCCGCTGCAAACGGAGTTTTTGGCGGTTCAGGGCCTGGCCAAGATCAAGCAGGTGATAGACAAGGTGCGCATGCGCCTGAACAAACAGGTGGAAATGGCGGGCGTAATCGCTACCATGTACGACAGCCGCCGCGTTCTGAACCGCGACGTGGTCGATATTATCCACAAATACTTCGGCGACAAGGTGTTTGGCACCTACATCCGCGACAATATCGCGCTGGCAGAGGCCCCGGCCCAGCGCAAGGATATTTTTGATTACAGCCCCAAGTCAACCGGCGCGACAGACTATCTCGACCTGTGCCGCGAGTTCCTCGCCCGTTTGGAAAAAATTGCCGAACCAGCCGCCAAACAAGCACAAGAAGCCTGAACCAATGAGCAAAAAGAAATTTTCCGATGGCCTGAACGACCTCTTCCGGGACCTGCCCTCCGAGTCGGAGACGGCAGTGCTTTTGGGCGGTGAAAGCCAGGCCAGGGAGCGGCGTATGCCCGGTAAAAACTTCATGCACGACCTCGACGCGCTTCTGCAAGAGGCTATGGATGATGCGCTCGACCAGTTGGAATCCGAACAGCCCGCCGCCGCCGCAGTGCCGAGTAACAAAAGCCGGTCGGCGGTTCCGTTCCGGTCGCCTGTTAGCGGGTTGGACGCACTCATCCGCCAAACGGTGGATTTTCAGGACTTGGGTACGGATGAAGAGACCGGAAAAAAACGCTTGACCGTTTCCGTGGACAGAACCAAATTGGAGAAGCTCAAGACCATCGCTCGTTTGGAAAATGCCTACATGAAAGACATCCTCCTGCGCCTCATTGATGATTACATCCAGGAATACGGCCAGAAACTTTAGCAGGTGAGCGAGGAGCGGGTGAGCAGTGATGAGTAGCAAAGTGAAAACCGCTCACCGCTCACCCGCTCACCCGCTCACCGCTAACAATGCACGCCTTCCACGATTTTCGACTTTTTTACAACCAGAGCATCCACCCGGAGCTGCTGAATCTGGAGCAGCGCCGCCGCCGCCTCGTGCGGTTGCTGGGCCTGTCGGTGTTTCTGTTGTTGAGCGTGGTTTTTTTGCAGGTGTATGTCCAGATTTTCGTTGTGACGCTCATGCTGATGGTGCCCGTTGGGCTGTGGATCGCCTACCTGGCATTTCGGGTGCAGGTGTACTACCGGGAGTTCAAGCCGAGGGTAGTCGGGTTGGTGCTTGATTTCATGGACAACGATGTAAACTATGACTCGTTTCGGTACAACGCCAAGGGCAGTATCCCGCAAGCCAAGTTTTTGTCGAGCAAAATCTTCACCCGTGTGGACGAGTATGTGGCGGAGGACCTGATCACCGGGCAGGTGCGCGAACTGCCCTTCGAACTTTGCGAATTGCGCGTGCGCGAGTTTTCTGACGTGCGCAGCCGGCTCGACTACGTTTTTCGGGGCGTTTTCCTCTGGGGCGATTTTCGCCGGGCCGATATGCAGGGCGGTATTTTGCTGCTGCCCGATGCGTACCGCAAGTACCTCAGCCGCAGCGAACGCGCTTTTCACCTGTTTGGCGGCCGCCGTGTACGCAAGCACCTCTCGGCGGCTTTCGAAGCGGTTTTCGACACTTACGCTACGCCCAATGTGCGCATGCGTGACATACTATCCGATGACCTCCAGCAGGCCATCCTCCGTTTCAGACAACGTTTTCAGGAAGCAAACCGCGAAAAAGAAATGTACTTGTCCATCATCAACGACAAAGTTTTTATCGCGCTCACGAGCGACAAGGACCTGCTGGAGCCGTCGTTGTTTCGCAATACCGTGAGCTACGAGATAGTGCGTGAGTTTTACGAGGACATAGCCTTGTTGCTGGAGGTACTGCGGGACGTGGATGTGCTGAATTGATTTTTATTAGGTAACATTTACGCGCCTCAAACCAACCCCTCCCGCACCAGATCATGCAAATGCACGATGCCCATGTACTGATGCGCCTCGTCCAGCACGATGAGTTGTGTGATGGAATGCCGGCGCATACACTCCAGCGCATGAACGGCCAGCGCATCCGGGCCGATAAACTTCGGCGCGGGGGTCATGATCTGGCCGGCGGTAACGCCCGCAAAATCCGTTGATTTTTGCAGCATGCGGCGCAGGTCGCCATCGGTAATCACACCCAGGAGCACACCGGAATCGTTGAGCACGGCGGTTGCACCGAGGCGCTTGGACGAAATTTCCAAAATGACCTCGTGCAACGATGCGTCGGGCGCAACCGATGGCCGCTCGTGCAGCGCGCAGAGCTCGTGTACGCGCAGGTACAACTGCTTGCCCAGTGATCCGCCGGGGTGAAATTTGGCGAAATCCGAGGGGGAGAACCCCCGTAACGCTACCAAGGCCATGGCAATCGCGTCGCCAAGAGCCATCTGCGCAGTGGTGCTGACGGTGGGTGCCAGGTTGTTCGGATCGGCCTCGTGCAACACAGGTGTCCAGAGCACAAAATCGGCTTGCCGGGCAAGGCTGCTTGCGTGATTAGCGGTGATGGCAATGAGGCAGTTACCGAAGTTTTTGACCAACGGTACCAACACTTTGATTTCGGGGGTTTCGCCGCTTTTGGAGAGGCAAAGCACAACATCGCCGGGCTGTACCATGCCGAGGTCGCCGTGTATGGCATCAGCGGCGTGCAAAAACAGGGCAGGCTGCCCGGTGGAATTTAGCGTGGCCGCAATTTTTTGGGCTACGATCGCGCTTTTGCCAATGCCAGTCAGGATGACCCGTCCCTCGCTGCGGTGTATGGCGGTGATGCATGCCAAAAAATCGCTCGTATCGTCGAGGCTGTCGGCAAGAGCGAGCAGGGCCTCGGCCTCGGTTCGGATCGTGTGCCGGGCTGTTTCCAGTGGAGAGGCGTGTTCGGGTGTTTCCATGTTTTGAGAAAAAAATTTTTGCAAAAATAGCGTTTGGGCACGGGCAGTTTTTTTCCGGTCCAAGCCAGCTACACCCCGGGCTTATTGGCCACAAAGCGGCAGAAGTCGGCGGCCAGCATCAGCGTTTTGCCTTGGTAATGTTTGCGCAGGTGCAAGTGCCGCCCCATTGCTTTGGACACGTCGGGGTCTTTTTCCAAAAACACCGTCAGTGTGCGCAGCACTTTGAAGTAGCGCCCGAGGTCGTTCTGTTCGGGCAGGTCGCGTGCCTGAAAAACGGTTAAAGCCCGGCGGAATACCTCAAAATCGTAAGGAGCATACTGTTCCGGGTACCGAAAGGCGAGGTAGAGGGCGATCATGCGGTAGTCATCGTGGCAGTGGTTGTTTTCCACGGAGGTCGGACGGGCGCGTTTGTAATCGCGCAGGAGGGTGTCGCAGCCAAAGAGGAAACGCCCGACGCGTGCTTCCACATCGCGGGTTTCGTTGAACAGGTCGTCGAACATGGCCCGAACTGTGCGGGTATCGAAACGCCAAAACTCGAGCATCATGTGCTTGGGGTACCAGTTTTCGGTTTGCCACAGCCGCCGGGTCTCGCTGTTTTGTAAGCAGCGGTCGAACATGGCTGCCTGATCGGTATCGTTGGAGTTCCAGTGCGCCTGAAACTCTTGCACCGACTCCCATTCGTACAAAAACGGATGGTGCCGCAGCCCCAGAAGCCACTTTTTGTAGTCCGCTATCGCTGTTTGAATTTTTCCTAATACCATTTTTCAGGGCCGTACAGGTTCGAGAAAATATTCCTCAGCATAGATCGGTGTCTCGGTGACGGCTTCGATGTCTATGCTGACGGTGATGTCGTTGAACCAGTTGCCGGTGCGAAAGGCGAAGTAGCAGCTGCCGTCGAGGGGGGTATAGCGACGCTGCACATCCACACTCACGGCGCTTTGCCAGAGAAAGGCCTGGTATGGTTCGCGCTGGCGAAATTTTTCCACATTGTCTTCGCTGAGCAGGGCGTACTCTACGGCTTCGTCCACTTTGGGCACGGTGAGGTCTATGGCCATACCGAGCGCAAAAGCGGCAAGGGCGGTTTCGGGTGCCACGGGCAAGAGTTTGGCTGCACCGGAATTGATGGCGTTTGTAAGTTGCTCGGCATCTTTTTTTCGGGCATCGCTCAGCGCCTGTCCTACCGAAATCCGGTACGCCCAGTTTATCGTGTGCGGCGGTAGTGCGAACTGGTAGGTGCCGACGGGGTTTTTCAGGCCCAACTTGCTGGCACTCACAACCACTTGCCCGCCGATCGTGCTGATGTCCGATTTTCTGCCGACAAGTACCATTCGGCGCTGTTCGCGGTAGTGGGGATATTTCTCCAGATCCCAGGGCACGCGGGTGTCCATACGTTCGGTGAACGGGCTGGCCGGGGTTCGGTGCAGCGTGAAGCGGGCCACTTTTTTGCCCAATCCCCGCTCGCGGAGCACGAGCAGGTAAACGCCCGTGTGCGGGATCAGAATGGTTTTGTCCAGCATGGAGTCCAGCGCGAAGTCGCTGTACAGAACGGGGCCATTGTGCTGGCTGAATGCCACTTCGCGCACCTGTCGCCCAATGAGCAGTTCGACTTGGAGCGAGATCTGATCGCCCTGCGCAAAGGCATAGGCAAAGACGTGGTCGCCATCCATTTTGAAGGTCTGATCGGCCACCGGAATGGGCGATTGAGCGGAGCCAAAAAAAGGCAGACAAGTGAGTAAAAAGCAGAGGGTGCGCATGATAAAGATCGAAAACATCGGGTACGGAAAAAAACTTCCTCAACAAAGTCAAAGACTGACACGCCCCTTACAGCCCCGCCACGCACACGTACTTGATTTCCAAAAACTCCTCGATACCGTACTTGGAGCCTTCGCGCCCGATGCCGCTTTGTTTCATGCCGCCGAAGGGCGCGATGGCTGTGCCGAGGATGCCGGTATTCACCCCCACAATACCGTACTCCAGCGCGTCGGCGATGCGGAAGATACGGCCCACGTCGCGGCCGTAGAAATAGGCAGCCAGGCCGTACTGGGTGTTGTTGGCCAATTGCACTACCTCTGCCTCGGTCTCGAAGCGGGCAATGGGTGCGATAGGGCCAAATATTTCCTCCTGCAGGATGTCCATACCAATTTGCACGCCGGTCACCACGGTCGGCTCGAAAAATGTGCCCGCCATAGCATGGCCGCCCGTGCGCACTTCGGCACCTTTTTGTACGGCATCGCCCAGCAGGCGCTCCACTTTGCCCAGTGCGCGGGCATTGATGAGTGGCCCGATACTCACGCCCTCCTCCATCCCGCTGCCAACTTTTTGCTTGCGTACGGTTTCAATGAATTTTTCCACAAAACGGTCGTAGATACCGCTCTGCACATACAGCCGGTTAGCGCACACACAGGTTTGGCCGGCATTGCGAAACTTGGCGCCCATGGCGCCATCCACAGCCGCGTCGAGGTCGGCATCGTCGAACACGATGAACGGTGCATTGCCGCCAAGTTCGAGCGAGATTTTTTTCACGGTGTCGGCGCACTGGCGCATGAGCTGTTTGCCCACCGCTGTGCTGCCCGTGAACGACAGCTTGCGGACCGAGTGGTTGCTGGTCATTTCCAAACCTATGGCGGGCGCATCGAGTCCGGTCACGATGTTCAATACGCCCGGCGGGATTCCGGCACGCTCGGCCAGCTCGGCCAATGCCAGCGCCGACAGGGGCGTTTCCTCGGAGGGTTTGAGTACGACCGTACAGCCAGCGGCCAGTGCCGGGGCCACCTTGCGTGTGATCATGGCGTTCGGAAAATTCCACGGCGTGATGGCCCCCACCACGCCCACGGGTTCTTTGAACACCAGCAAGCGCAAGTTGGGCGCATGCGGCGGTATGATATCGCCGTACACGCGCCGCCCTTCTTCGGCAAACCATTCGATGAAAGTAGCACCGTAGCGCACTTCTCCACGTGACTCGATGAGGGGCTTGCCCTGCTCCAAGGTCATCAGTTGGGCCAGGTCTTCGACGTTTTCGAGGATGAGGTCATTCCAGCGCATGAGCAGCGCAGCGCGTTGGGCGGCTGTTCTGGCACGCCAGCCCGGCTGAGCGGCTTCTGCGGCAGCAATGGCTCGGCTGGTTTCCGCAGGGCCGCAGTCGGCGACACGGGCCAGCTCCTCGCCAGTGGCGGGGTTGGTCACGGGGAAGGACTTGCCGGAGTCGGCATCAGCCCATGCGCCGTTGATGTATGCACGTTGACACAGGAGGGCCGGATTGTTCAAAAAAGTCATGGCAGGTTGTTTTACAGTACGCGATTTGGAGGTTTTCGGATAGGCTCTTAACAAGCCGCTGAATGTTCACTCATTTGACATACGCCCTTACATTTTCCACTGCCTCGGCAAGTCGGCTGGCATCGCTCCCGCCTGCAGTGGCAAAAAACGGCTGGCCGCCGCCGCCGCCGTTCAGAAATTTTTGGGCGAGTTCGCGCACGATGGTGCCGGCGTTCAGCCCGCGTTCTTTGGCCAACACTTCGCTGATCCGAACGGTGAGCAGAGGCTTATCGGCATTCACGGACCCGAACGCAATGACGGCGCTCCCGAGCTCGCGCTCTAATTCGTAAGCGAGGGTTTTGATCGCATTGGCATCGCTGATAGGCAACACGGCGGCTATCAACGCAACGCCGTTTACTGTTTCGGCCTTGCTGCGCAAACCCTCGCGCAGGCCGTTGGCTTGCTCCTGTACGAGCCGCTCGATTTCTTTTTGCTGGCGTTTGTTTGCCTCCAGCAAATCATGCACCGCCTTCGCCGGTTCGGTAGTTTTCAGCAGCAGTTTGATCGCCGCCACTTCACGCTCAACGGTGGTCAGGTGATGCTCGGCGGCATCGGCTGTGAGGGCCTCGATGCGGCGCACGCCTGCGGCTACAGCGCTTTCAGACACGATTTTGAAATACCCGATCTGGCCGGTGTGCTGCACATGGCAGCCGCCGCAGAGTTCGCGGGAGTAGGCCGGGTCGAAGGTGATCATGCGCACGCGCTCGCCGTATTTTTCTCCAAAAAGCATCATCGCGCCGGCTTTTTGTGCCTCTTCAATGGGAATGCTGCGGGCCTCTTCCAAAGCGATGTTTTCGCGAATTTTTTTGTTCACGATTTGTTCAACCTGGGCCAGTTCCTCGTCGCTCACTTTCTGGAAATGGGCAAAGTCAAAACGGAGCGTCTGATCGTCGAGGTATGAACCTTTTTGCTGGACGTGATGGCCCAGCACCTGGCGCAAGGCGGCGTGCAACAGGTGCGTGGCCGAGTGGTTGTTCTCGGTGAGGCGGCGTTTGGGGGCATCCACATGGCAATGAACCGCAAGGTCTTCCAGGCGCTGGGGCAACCGCTCTACCACATGCATGATCAGGTCATTCTCTTTTTTGGTGTCAAGCACGCGGGTTTTTTCCCCGCTAAAATCCAACCAGCCGGTGTCGCCTACCTGACCGCCGCCTTCGGGAAAAAACGGTGTTCGGTTGAGCACAAGGTGGTACTGGGGCTGGCCTTTGATCTGAACGGTTCGGTATTTTACTACATGGCTGTCGCGCAATTCGAGTTGGTCATAACCGACAAATTCGACCTCTCTCGCTCCGATCTGCTCATCTCCCCCACCTTTGGAGGGGGTCGGGGGGAGGCTTATCCAGTCGCCCACTTCTTTGGCGGCGTCTTTGCGGGAGCGCGTTTTTTGTTCCAGCAGGGCTTTTTCAAAACCCGTTTCGTCCACCGACCACCCTTTTTCACGGGCGATGAGGCGGGTGAGGTCAATGGGAAAACCGAAGGTGTCGTACAAGTCAAAAGCCTGCTGGCCGTCAATTGTGTTGTTTTGAATAGCCAGGCCTTCGATGCGCTTGAGGCCGCTTTCGAGCGTGCGCAGGAAGGCTTTTTCTTCTTCCAGCACCACTTTGGCCACGAAATCAATCTGCGCTTTCAGTTCGGGGAACACATCGTGGAATTCCTCTGCGAGAATGGGTGCCATGCGGTACAGCACAGGTTCTTTCAAGTTGAGGAACGAGTAGTAGTAGCGCACGGCGCGGCGCAGGATGCGGCGAATGACATAGCCCGCGCCGCCGCTGGCGGGCAATTCGCCGTCGGCAATGGTAAAGCACACGGCGCGCAGGTGGTCGGCCACCACACGCATGGCCACGTCGGTCATTTTCCAGTCGGCGTGGATGTCGGGGTAGGTGCCGGTGTACGTAATGCCGGAATATTTTTCGAGGAAACTAATGAGCGGCCTCCACAGGTCAGTGTCGTAGTTGGACGCCCCCCCTTGCACGGCGCGGCAGAGGCGTTCGAAGCCCATGCCGGTGTCCACGCTTTTGGCGGGCAGTTCGTCCAGCGAGCCGTCGGCTTTGCGGTTGAACTGCATGAATACGTTGTTCCACACCTCGATCACGTTGGGATCGTCGGCGTTTACGAGAACACGGCCGTCCGTTTTGGCGCGCTCGGCATCGGAGCGCATATCCACATGGATTTCGGAGCAGGGGCCACAGGGGCCCTGGTCGCCCATTTCCCAGAAATTCTCTTTTTTGCCGAAAGGCAAAATGCGGTCTTCGGCGATGTACAGTTTCCAGGTGTCGTAAGCCTCCTGGTCGAAGGGCAGGTTTTCTTTTTCGTCGCCCTTGAACACCGACACATAGAGGCGGTCTTTGGGTATTTTGTACACCGCGGTGAGCAGGTCCCAGGACCAGGCGATGGCGTCTTTTTTGAAATAGTCACCAAACGACCAGTTGCCGAGCATCTCGAACATGGTGTGGTGGTAGCCGTCGCGGCCTACGTCTTCCAGGTCGTTATGTTTGCCGGTCACGCGCAGGCATTTTTGGGTATCGGCTATGCGTTTGGCAGGCGGTGCCTGGTTTCCGAGGAAAAAATCCTTGAGCGGTGCCATGCCCGAGTTGATGAACATGAGCGTGGGGTCGCTTTTGGCCACGATAGGTGCCGAGGGGATGATCTTGTGGCCTTTGGACGCGAAGAAGTCGAGGAACTGGCGGCGAATGTCGCGGGAAGTCATGGTGCGGTTTGTATTTTTTGCGGCGCGAAGGTAGGGTTTTTGGGTAAAAAGGTGGGGAAAGTAGTTCCAATCCCCCTAAAATACCTCGAGCCTCCATGCGCCTGACCGGGCTCATGGAGGCTCGAAAAATCCTTAGTACTGAACCTTAGCAATACGTCTCGTAGGCCGTACGCAAATTATCGGCGATGGCACCAGCCGTGCGGCCCTCAATATGGCGGCGCTCGAGGAAATGCACGAGTTTACCGTCTTTGAACAGGGCAATGCTTGGCGACGAAGGCGGGTACGGAGCGAGAAACTCACGGGCCTTGGATGTGGCATCAGCATCCACACCGGCGAAAACAGTGACCAAACGGTCCGGGCGTTTTTCGGCCTGAAGTGACATCTTGGCACCCGGGCGGGCATTGGCTGCAGCACAGCCGCAAACGCTATTGACGACTAATAGTGTCGTGCCAGACGGGTTATCCAAAACCTGTTCGACATCTGTCGGGGTGCTGAGCGATTCAAATCCGTGGTCGGTCAAATCCTGCGCCATCGGGGTAACTAATGCTATCGGGTACATGGTGGAACGTGGTTGGTGGTTGAAAAAAACCTTTCTTCAAAAAAATATAGCCTTAAGACTGGCTAAGAGCGTGTTTAAATTTAACATTCGGATGGCAGGACGATTCAATTTTATTCTGACCAAGGCATTTTTTGCAGGTGTATGTGGGCAATACGGCGAAAAAAATAACGCAGGGCAGGGTAAAATTGGACGGCCTGACGCCGAAATGTTAAATTTAAACACGCTCT
>JBJXEZ010000073.1:0-9235 GCA_046153695.1 Saprospiraceae bacterium | reverse complement strand
CGCCGGTAATCGGTGATGCGCAATCGGTTCAGCGGCTGCACGCTGTTGTCAATCCAGCGCCAGGCAGCAGGCGAAAAACGCAGGAAGTGGTAAATCGTGATGGACGGATCGTTGTGCGCAAAATGGTCGGACAGGTCAATGAAATGCGATTGCACGCCACCGGGCCGGGCAAGCCGTCCGAACGCCCGCAGGATGCCCGACACGATTTCGGGGTAAATATGCTCGAAGGTGTTGTTGGAGTGGATGAGATCTATGCTGCCCTCGGACAAGTCGAGTTGGCGGGCATCCTGAACCACATACCGAATGCCAAGGGCCTGGATCAGGCCGTCGAAATCCAGGTTGTCGGCGCGGGCAGCTAATTGGCGCAATTGCTCCAACCGGTCCGGGCGACAAGAGACGAAGGCTTCCAGTTTGCCTCGTTCAGCGTATTCCAAAAACTTGTGCAGGGTGGTTCTCAGATGGCCTGCATTGGTCAGCAGGGTCACGTCCACGGTGCGGATTTCCTCGGCACCGTACAGAAACATGGCCACGGGTACTACGGGGTACCAGCCCGCGCCGAGTTCCAGCGTGCTCAGGAGGGGCTTGCCGTCCGAGTATCGCTCCCAGGCGCCGATATGATTTCGGGCGTGTTCGAGCCGATCTTCGAAGTAAGCATCGCTGAGAAAAACGCCCTTGGTCACATACTTTTGGAAAAAGTAGTTGATACGTTGGCTGCCAGGCAGGAACGAAATAGTTTTTTGGACGATGGCCTTAAGCACCCACTTCTGGATCATGATCGGAACGAGTCGAATCTTTTTGATTGAGGTACAGTTCCCGCAGTGTGCGGAGGTGGTGGATATGGTGCCCGATGAGCACAAAAAACAGGGCACGTGGCGTGCATTTCAACCCGCTGGCGGTACCGAGAAACGTGGCTTGTTTTTCGGTGCATTGCCGGAGCAAAAAAATAGTATTGTCACGCACAGGTTTCCACTCGTTGAGCAAGTCTTTGATACTGCGGCCCGAAACGTCCACTTCCTCCATCCAAAAATCCTGATTGAAACCAGGCAGCCCGATGCGGTCGGCCCGCATGAACGACAGGATGCGAAAAGCGAATACCCGCTCAAAATCAATCAGGTGAGCGATCACCTGTTTCAGTGTCCATTTATCGGGCATGTAGCGAAAATTGCCAGTGGTATCGGGCAGGCTGCCCAGCAGTTCCCGGCTTTCCCGAAACGTTTTGCGCAGCAACGACAACGCACTGCCACGCTTGGGCAGCTCGCTCAGGTAGGTCCCGTGCATGGGCGCGTACTCACCTTTTTTTGGTCGTTTCATGGTAACTAATTCCGTTCCTTACCTCCAATTATTCTGGCGAAAATCGGTAGTTCTGAAATTTCAAAATGTGAACAAACGTGTTTTCTAAATAGTCGTACTGCCCTGCCAGATCGGTTGTTGGCGGGGGCTGTTCGCCAGTGCGTGCTTGGGCAAACTGGTATTTTCCGCGCAGGCCATCAAACGATGGTTCATCGGGCAGGCGTTGCGGGAAACTCAGTCCAAAACGGCGCAGCAAATAGCCGGTGAGCAGGACGATGTCGTACCCATTGTAGGCGTTGTCGTCGGGCACCGTGGCATAGGCCGTGTAAAAAGCCTGACGGAATGCGTAGGCCGCCTCGGTGTCGCGCTGGACAAAAGACGCGGCGGTGATGTGTACGTTCAGTGCCGAGAAGTATTCCGGCTCGATATTTTCAAAATTTTTCCACTGCGGCATGCCGTACACGGCCACGGCGTTATTGCCCTTGACGGCGCTGAGTTTTCGGAAAAAAGCCATGACAAAATCCTGGCTGGCCCATGTCGGCAATATAAAAACGGCTGTGCGCCCTGGCTTTAGGTATGGGCGCAGGTCAAGGTTGTCGAAATTGACAGCAGCATCGGGCAGTATTAATTCAGTAAATGGCTTGTTTCCGGGTGTGTTGGCTTGCTGGAAAAACGGTAACCGGTCGGCTTCTTTTTGTTTGCACACCAACACCACGGCATCTGAACGGTGCCGCAGCAGGATGTGCCGGGTAATAGCGACGCAATGTGCCCGCAAGGAAGGGTTGACTTGAATAAAATCCGGGTTTTGGCTCGTCAGGCCCATCGTAGGGCTTTCGGGCGAGATCAGGATCTGGCGCGTTTTTTTGATCTGTTCGGCCATGAGGCTGACATGACCAGAGCGTACCGGCCCGATGAGTACCTGCGCTTTGGTCAAGCGCGGGTTGCTGAGCAGAAGACTGAAGTCGGCATCGCTGAGGCGGGTGTCAAACACCTCCACCGAGAGATTCATGCCCTCCTCCGAGAGTTTTTGCATCGCCAGCGTGGCACCACCGTAAAACTGGAGTGCAGGGCCGCTCTTGTCGGGCACGGTCTGCCCGTTCGGGTCTGCCTGGTCGGTGAGGAAAGGCAGCAAGAGCGCCAAGCGGTAGGTCGGCCCTGAATAGGGCGTGTTTGAAGGCTTGCCCGTCGCGTCCTTGATAGGCGGCTTGGCGTTGGGAGCGGGTGCCCATCGGATGGTGTCCATTGACTCCGGGCGCTCCGGGCGGTCGGTGGGCCGGGTGGGGTTGGGCCGTGTTGGTTGTGTGCCAGTGGTGGTTTTGACCGATGTGCTGCAACCCGCCAGCAGCAGCCCGGCTACCAAACCAAGAATCGGTAAGTGGCTATTCATCATTTTACATGCATCATTCATCATTCACACGTTATCCTCCTGCCTTTTTGGTGTTTGTGTACCCCAGCCCGATGAGCATAGCTACCACTTTATCGCGGTGGTTGCCTTGCACGATGATGATCCCGTCTTTGGCATTACCGCCTGCGGCACACTTGTTTTTGATCAGTTTGGCGAGGTCGTCCAGTTTGGCTTCGGCGCCCATATAGCCCTTTACGACGGTGGCCTCTTTGCCACCCTTGCCGCGTTCGAGCCATACGCGCAGTACCTGTTTGTCGTTAGGCAGGTTCATATCAGGTTCGGTTTCTTCATCGGGTGCGAACAACGGGTTGGTGGAAAACACGAAGCCGCCGGAGTGTTTGTTTTTCATAAATAAATATGCCAGTGCGCTTTTAGGGGAATGTTCCTAAAATTATGTGGGGACGAGGACCTGGAGTGCTTTGGGGATGATTTCAAATTCCAGGTCACCATCAGTTTCGATGCTTTCACCGTCCACATGTACATAGATGCGGTCGTTGCAGGAAATTTTCACGCGGCTGGCGGTGAAATGTTCCACAAACCCCGCTTCATATAGCTTGCCGTTGAGGCTGGCGGGTAATGCGGCGAAGTACTGCCAGCGGGGCACGTCGCGAAAAATCACGATAGAGAACAGGCCGTCGTCGAGCCGGGCATCGGGGGCAATCTGGAAATTATAGCCGTACATGGGGCCATTAGCGACTGTGACGACGAAGCACCGTTCGGTAATCGCCCGGCCGTCGGCCTCGATGGTACAATTGTGCGGGTCGAACGTAAGGCCTGCTTTCACGGAGTGGAGGAAATAGGGTAAAAAGCCACGCCAGTTGCTGCCTTTCATCTGTTTGGCCACAAAACCGTCGAATCCGATGCCAGCGAGGTTGACAAAAGGCCGCCCGTTGAGCTTGCCGCAGTCAATAGTTTGGGGGCGGGCAGTGTTCAGTTTGCGCACAGCCTTGTCCATGTCGCGCCCGTAGCCGAGGTGCATGGCCAGTCCGTTGCCAGAGCCGGCGGGGATGATCCCGAGCACAGTATCGGTGTGTAGCAGCACGGAGGCTACTTCGTTGATGGAGCCGTCACCGCCCACGGCTACTACGATTTCGTAACCTTCATCGCGGGCTTTTTGAGCCAGTTCGGCGGCGTGGCCAGCGTGTTCGGTGTACCAGATTCCGTACGTGAACAAGCGGTGGTCGAGGTGCTTTTCGACGCTTTGCTGGATGTTGCGTTGCAGGTTGGTGCCTGCTTTGGGGTTGACGATGAACACGATCAACTTAGGCGTAAACAGGTCCTCTCCTTCTGGGCCTTTTATGACGGGATGAGCTTCTTGCATGATGTCGGTCACAGGTTTTCCTTGCGCGTGTGTACATATTCGCGCCATTTTTCAATCACGAGCTGCATATCGCGCGGCAGGTCGGACTCGAACCGGATGTGCTCGCCTGTGCGTGGATGCGTAAAGCCGAGCACTTTGGCGTGCAGTGCCTGTCGAGGCAGCATGGCGATCTGGTTTTCCACAAACTGCCGGTACTTGGAATACAGCGTGCCTTTCAGGATTTGGTTGCCGCCATAACGGGGGTCTCCGAAAAGGGTGTGCCCGATATACTTCATGTGTACGCGAATTTGGTGGGTTCGGCCCGTTTCCAGCTGACACTCGACCAGGGTGACGTAGTAAAAACGCTCCAAAACCCGCCAGTGGGTGACAGCGTATTTGCCGTTGTCGGCCTCCGGAAAAACCATGAACACTTTGCGGTCGTTGGGATTGCGGCCGATATTGCCGATAACGGTGCCGGAGTCGTTGGGCAGGTCACCCCAAACCAGGGCCCAGTATTTGCGTTCGATGCTGTGCTGGAAAAACTGGTTGGCGAGGTGCACCATCGAAAACTCGTTTTTGGCTACCACCATGAGGCCGGTCGTGTCTTTGTCTATCCGATGGACGATACCTGCGCGGTCGGCCTCATTGCCCTCTTTGATTGGCAAGTCATCGGCTTGCTCGCGCAAATGCCAGGCTACGGCATTCACCAAAGTACCGTTTGGTATGCCCACTCCGGGATGTACGGCCATGTTGTAGGGCTTGTTGACGATCATCACATCGGGGTCCTCGTACACGACCTCAAGCGGAATGTCTTGCGCGTCTGCCCCCCGCACATCGTCTATATTTTTGGGCAAAACAATGCTGATGAGGTTGCCGGGTTTCACCTTGTAGTTGGGCTTTACCTCCGTGTTGTCCACCTTTACCGTTCCGGCGCGGATAGCATTTTGCACCTTGCTGCGGGAGCGGTGGCTAAGACGGTCCATGATGAACCTGTCGAGCCGGATGAGCGATTGCTTGGGGTCAGCCACAAATTCCTGCTGTTCGTACAGGTCATCACTACCCTCCTTGGTCTCATCCACATCGGCGGCGACCTGAGCCGTTCCGTTGTCGAGTTCCGCTTCGGGCAGCATCTGTGTTTGTATTTCCGGCAAACGGTCTTTGTGTTCTTGATCTTGGCTCATGCTCGTAGGTCGAATTGCCGCGCAAAAGTAGGCGTAAAATTTGGGTTCGAGCCTACTTTGAGCGACACATCACCGCACGACCAGCACCGGCCCTGCGCATCTGCCTCCGCCCTGCGGGCAAACACGGAGCAGGTAGGTACCCGCAGGCAGGTCGGCAACAGGGAGCGCAGTTGCTGTCGTTACGTCTGACATCCGCTCCTGCCGCACGACCCGTCCATGCAAGTCGGTCAGGATCAGGTCGAGCGGCTCGTCCGGCAGTCCGGCCTTGGCAAGTTCCACAAACAGGTTGGGGCCTTGCACGGGGTTTGGGTGTACACGCAAGCCATCGAACGTGTTGCCAAATGGCACAACTACCATTCCGAGCAGGGCTACGCTGCCGTCGAAGTCAGTTTGCCGAAGGCGGTAGTAGTTCAGGCCGGGCAGTGGGTTTTTGTCCAAAAAAAGATACTGCGCTGGTTGTACAGCGGTGCCAGCGCCGGGTATTTTCGCCAGCGGCTCGAAGGCCAATGCATCAGCAGAGCGCTCCAGTGTAAAAAAATCGTTGTTGCGTTCGGTGGCCGTGGCCCATTCCAGGAGGATACCGTCTCGTTTGGCCTTGCCCGAATAACCGGTGAGTTCCACGGGGAGCGACAAGGTGCAGGTGCCTGCAGCGTTGCAGGCTCCGGGCGGGGTGAGGCCAAGGCAGGCTGGGCTGCCCAACGGATCCATCGGATCGGGGCCGCATGGGTGGGCTGGCAGGTTGAAAATGTAATCGGCGCCGGCTTGTTCGTTCGAGTTGAGCGTGCGCTTTATCTGGCCAGCGCTAATGGAGCGGTGCATGACAGCACTAGCATCCACGATGTGCGTCAATTGATGCCCGTGGCCCAGTTCGTGAAAAGCGACCGACTGGAAATCGAAACTGCCGCCTGGGATGTTGGCGGGGTTGTCGCAATAGTACCAGGTGACACCGGTTTGTCGGAGATTGAGGTCTACTTCCGTCAGGTACCAGTACAGGTCGGGGCCGCTGAAGCAGCCGCTGAAATAACTGTGAGCAACACCCAGCGTGCCGCCGCCGAGCGGTGAGCCGACGTCGAAGGTGATGATATTGGTGCCGTCGCTGGCCGGGGCGTTGATTCCCGATGTGCTGGTGGACAAGGGCCAGTTCACCCCCGTGGCACATCGCCACACCCGCAGGGCACGCCCGACGGCGTTTACAGCGTCCTGAAATGAACTGCTGCAAATGCTGGTACTGAGCGTGAAGGTGAGGCCGCCGTTGCCGTTGTCTTCCACTAGGTTGGCACCGTATTTTACCCCACCTGAAACGATATTGGTATGCCCGTACTGGACAGTCAGGTTAGTTGCGCTGGTGCCGCTGACACCGCTTTGATCCACTACCGTGACCACCCCGGTACCTGCGCATCGGCTTGCCGTTTTAATCGTGGACGGTACCAGCACTTCGATTTCAGTATCCGTCCAGGTCGCGATATCGCTGGTATCAACGGAAAAAGCAGAACCGGTGTTGGAGTCGATAAATCGCACATGGCCTGGCCCGCTGCCGAAGCCCGTACCCGAAATAGTGAGCATGCTGCCCGTGCCTGCCGAGATAGTGGTGGGCGAGAACGACGACACCACGGGTGCCATTCGCCCGTTTGGCAACGGTACGATCGCGGGTAGATGCTCGACCAATTCGCCTGCCGCGTCCTGCACGTTTTTTCGAAAATTTTGGATGCCCGAAGTTCCGTGAAACGGATGCCCCACGGTGTTGGCATCGAAGTCGTAGCGGAAGTAGCCGTGCGGGGAGCCGTAATTTTCCCAAACAGGTACCGCCACGGGCAGGTCGCGGTTGGCAGGCACGAGGCAAAACAGGCCGACATCGCCCACGGCGTACTGCACCATTTCGGATACAGTTTCCATTCTGTCGGCCACTACGCCGCCAGAGGTGACGACCAACAGCAGGGGCTGAGCCACTGCCGCTCCCTTGTACACCGACGTTATTTCTACGGTGTTCAACGTGTAAATATGGGAGCCGGAGCGGTCCCACAGGCTTTGTTGCTCGATGACCCGTCCCTCGGCCACGATGCCGGATTGTTGGATGATTTCGTTGAAGGGGAGCTCGTACAGTTGGGCTGTGAGCGAAAGCGGGCTGAGCGCCAGCGCTAATAAAAGTAAGGCATGAGTAAGGAAGCGTAGCATGGAGGGTTGGATTAAGAATGGTTGAGGAGACAAAAGTACAGTGTCGCCTTACTAATTCCAATCATGTCCACTCCTTTGTTCTCAAGTAATCTGTTGGAAAACGTACAGCATTTCCGAGGCAATTTGCCGGCATCGGGCATCGTAGACCGCTGCTTCTTCAGGTGTTCCATCGGCCAGTTTGGGGTCTTCATATGTGACGGCAAAACGCCGTTCGGCACCGGCAACAAAGGGGCAATCAGCGTCAGCCTGCGAGCAGGTCATCACGGCTGCAAAGTCGGATATCGGGTTGGGCTTTTGGTCGTAAACCTTGGAAAATGCCAGAACAGGTGGCGCATCGTCAGCATAGGCCAGTTGCCAAACCGGGTTAGAGTTGTCGGACCCGGCCTGTCCGTTGTCCAGCACGGTCAGCCCGGCCCGTTCCAGTGCGGCCACGGTGCGGGGGTTGCATGCGGTGGCTTCCGTTCCGCCGGAGAAGCATTCCACCCGCGAAATACGAAGATGATGCACAGCCACCTGTGCCCATACCTGAGCGAAGTGGCTGCGCCGGGAGTTGTGTGTGCAAATAAAAACCAACCGCGCCACCTGGTTGGCCTGGTGTTTTTGCAAAATGTACTCAACAAGCGGATCGAGCAGGGCGCGGCGCGTGGCGGGGATTTCGGGAGTCAGGGCAATCAGGTACCGGTCGAGGGTGCCGAGATTTTTTCGATGAGCCATACGAGGTTTTTGTTTTTTTGTAGTGCGAAGGTAGCGTTCTTGCGACGGTTAAAAGCGCTCATGCCATCACACTATGAAACGAACTATTCTTCTCGCAGGCGGTACGGGATTTATTGGCCGCCGCCTTGCTGCTATGCTTCGGGCCGGGGGCTACGATGTCCGGTTGCTCACGCGCTTTCCAAAGGGAGCGGATCAGTTTGCGTGGGATCCGGTGTCAGGCCAAATGGATGATTCCGCCTTGGCTGGCGCCCATCTGGTGATCAACCTTGCCGGGGCAGGTATTGCCGACAAACGTTGGACAGCTGGCAGAAAAAAGACGATCATCGAAAGCCGGGTTCAGGGTGCCAATACCCTGCTCAATGCCATGAAACGCACCGGACACCGACCGGAGGCCTACCTGTCTGCATCTGCCGTTGGCTATTACGGCAACACCGGAGAACGTTGGCTAACTGAAAATGATACGCCTGTGGACAACGGTTTTCTCGTGCAGGCCTGTATTGCCTGGGAGCGGGCAGTTGAACAGGTTAAGGCATTCGGGGTTCGCACTGTTGTACTGCGTTTAGGCATTGTTTTAGACCAATCGGGTGGTGCTTTGCTTGCCATCGTCCGACCATTGCGCTTCGGCATCGGCGCGTATTTTGCCAACGGCGATGCCTGGTATTCGTGGGTACACCGCGACGATGTGTGCCGGATGTTCCTTTGGGCCGCCGAAAATCCCCGAATCAAGGGGGTGTTCAACGCGGTGGCACCACAGCCCGTGCGGAACAAGGATTTGGTGCAAGCCGCTGCCAAGGCGATGGGCCAGCCCGCATTGTTTTTGCCGGCCCCGGAGTTTGCCCTACGACTGGCGCTCGGCGAAATGGCCGATGCCGTTTTGTTCAGCAACCGCGTTTCGGCGGAAAAAATCGTGGAGTCCGGGTTTGGTTTTCGGTACCCGGAACTGGGCGGCGCGTTGGCGGAGATTTTCGGGAGTTTGTGAGTTTTTATGAAGATTGTAATGCACCCAGCCAAGTGGTACACTTTTGGAGCAAACTGGTGGTACACTTATGGTGATTAGTGACAGTCAGAGCCAGTTCGGAGCGCATGATCGCCTGTTGCTTGCGCAGGTTGGCATGGAGCACACTACTGGACATTTTTGGAATGAGACCTTCCAGGTTTGACAAACCTGGAAGG
>JBJXEZ010000070.1:0-13856 GCA_046153695.1 Saprospiraceae bacterium | reverse complement strand
ACTTCCATGATGGAAGCCTGTCCACCCGCAAAACTGCGGGTGCGTTTGCCCTTCAGGTTGAAAAAAGCCAGTTCACCAGAGCAGTTTCCTGCCAGAAAAGCCTTGCCATCGTGCGAAAAGCATACGTTTTGAATGCAATCCGGGATATCAATCTCAGGCTCTCCGGGCAGGATATCGAGGACATTGTTGCCCATGTTGTCCCAAAGGATCAGGTCGCCGGTGTTGGCTTCCAGGGTCAGTATGTGCTTCCCATCGGGGGCGTATTCGGCATCCAAAATATCGCTAAAATGACCATCCATGATTTTCAGGATAGCTCCATCATTAACATCCCAGAGCAGGACCGTATTGTCCAAATAGCCTGCGCAGGTCACCATGTGTTTGCCGTCCGGCGAAATGGCCATGGCGCGAACATGTGCGGCATGGCTCATCGGCGGGATCAATTGTGGTTTTTGGCCGAAAAGGATGGGTGCGGCCATAGCCAGCACGCCTGAAAGGAACAGGTGCTTCATAGATCAAAACAGTTTGTAAAGGCGGGATTAGAAGCGTGCGTGCTGACGTCTTATAATTGCATTCTATTTATCGCAAAAGCGAAAAAAGATTATCATGCTGCTCTAAAAAATGCAGGCAAATGTCAGCCCAAAAGTATGCTGTGGCGGGCTAAATCTTGCATCATTTGTTTGAACTAATTTTTTTTTGAAAACCTCCGCCGGTCATTTCCAATCCTTTTTATTTTTTTGAAAATCGTTCGCCAAATGTTCCCGTATTTTGCCAGCCGCTCAAAGGGTGTCACAAGTATACAACCTTCAAACCAGAAACCCACAACCTATGTATTTCGGCTCGCAACTACCACAGCAACCCGAGGAGGTGTCGGATTCCAAACTCTGGAAGTTCCGGGACTTGAAAATTTACGCCTCCACCGAGTGGCTGGCCGACAACAAAAAAAAGTACCGTCAAGTATTTGACCGGCACGAGACGACGTATGTGTACGCCGAACTGTCGTTTCATAACAAGCATTTTGATGTCGAAGACTGGGAAGTGAACGTGGAAATCAAATGTTACGCGGTTAAAAAGCAGAAAAAGGAAATTTGCGCCCTGCCCTTTCGCCGCAAGGTGAGCAAGTACGACGCTGTGGGCTATATCCGTGAAGGCTGGGGCAACAAGCAAGAGGGCGTTTTTTGGAAAAAAGGCGCTTACTACTGGGAAGCCTGGATTGAGGGCGAAAAAGTAGCCACACGTTATTTCTACATCGAAGATGCTGGCCGGCCCATCAAAAGAACCGACAACCCGTACTGCCAGATCGCCTCGCTCCGTATGTACGAAGGCCCGTATGACGACACACCGGAATTCGACCGCAGCTACATGCGCCGCTTCAACAGCGAGGAAACCCGCTACATCTACGCCGAAGTAGTACTCCGCAACCTGCTCCTGAGCAAACAGTGGCAGTGCGAACTGTTCATCAAGTTCTACAACGATGCCCGCGAACTCAAGGGCCAGGTCGTACGCTTGCACCGTGTGGAAAAAAGCGACGACGGCCTCAAGATCACTGCCGGATGGGGCAGCAACGTCAAAGGTTCGTGGCGTAACGACCACTACACTGCCGAGATCGTATTCATGGACCAGGTGCTGGCCGTCATGCCTTTCGAGGTCGGACTCGAATGGGATGAGGGTGTCAACGGCGTTTGGCTGCCCGATGTGGGACAGGTTTTCCTCCTCCCACAGGAAGAAGACATCGAGACTTTTGAAGAAGTACTTGCCCGGCTCGATGTGCTCATTGGCCTTACCGAGATCAAACAAAAAGTGCGTGAACATGCCCAGTACCTGCAGTTTCTGCAACTGCGGAAGGAAAAAGGCTTTTTGGAAAACGACAGCATCAACGTGCACTCTGTTTTCATCGGCAACCCCGGCACCGGCAAAACCACCGTGGCCAAAATGATGGGGCGTTTGTACAAAAAAATGGGCCTGCTAACCAAGGGGCATGTACACGAGGTGGACCGCTCCGACCTTGTCGGTGAGTATATCGGTCAAACAGCGCCCAAGGTGAAAGACGCTATTGAAATGGCCCGGGGCGGCGTACTGTTCATAGACGAAGCCTACGCACTGGCCCGATCCGCCGAAGATTCCCGCGACTTCGGTAAAGAAGCCATCGAGATTCTCGTTAAGGAACTGTCCAATGGCCCGGGCGATATTGCAGTTATTGTGGCTGGCTATCCCAAGGAGATGAAAACCTTCCTCGACTCCAATCCCGGCCTGCGGAGCCGCTTCAAAATGACCTTCGAGTTCACCGACTACCTGCCGCAAGAGCTCAGCCTGATAGCCGATTACGCCTGCCGGGAGAAAGAAATTATTCTTGCCAAAGAGGCCAAAGACCTGCTTGACGAGTACATCACCGAGGCCTTCCGCCGCCGCGACCGCTCCTTCGGCAATGCTCGCTTCGTGTACGATCTGCTGGACAAAGCCAAAATCCAACTTGGTTTGCGCCTCATGGCCAATCCCGATGTGCGCAACTTAGAGCCGGAGGCCCTAAAGGTTATTCTGCACGAGGACGTGGAAAAAGTGCAGATCACGAACAAACGCCCGTTGCCCAACATCCCAGTGGACGAAAACCTGCTGCGCCAAGCCCTGCATGAATTGGACAGCCTCATCGGAATGCAGGACATCAAGAAGGGCATTCGGGAACTGGTACACCTCGTGCGTTTCAACCGGGAATCGGGCCGCGATGTGCTGGGCCGCTTTTTCCTGCACACGGTATTTGTTGGCAATCCCGGAACCGGTAAAACCACGGTGGCTCGCATCCTGACCAAAATTTACAAAGCCCTTGGTGTGCTCGAACGCGGCCATATGGTGGAGACTGACCGCCAGGGCCTCGTTGCCGGTTTTGTGGGCCAAACGGCTATTAAAACCACCGAACGGGTCGAGGAATCTATGGGCGGTGTGCTGTTCATTGATGAGGCTTATGCCCTGACAAACAGCGGACGCGGTACCCATGGCGACTTCGGTGACGAGGCCATCCAGACCCTGCTCAAACGTATGGAGGACAACCGTGGCGCGTTTTTCGTGTTTGTGGCAGGATACCCGGAGAATATGGACGCTTTCCTCAAGGCCAACCCAGGTCTGGCCAGCCGCTTCGACAAGGTGCTCCGTTTCGAAGATTATTCGCCTGACGAACTACTTGAAATTGCGTTGCACATGTTTCAGCAGGAAAATTACCGCGTGGACGAACATGCTCGCGAGCACCTTGGAAGGTACATGGCTTTCCTGTACCAATTCCGCGACAAGTATTTCGGCAACGCCCGTACCGTGCGCCAGATCGTTCTGGATGCCATTAAAAACCAAAATCTGCGTATCGCCCAAAATGCAGACCGTGTGAATATCCCAGACGAACAGCACACTATTTCCCTGGATGACGTGGCTACATTTACATTTGACAAAGGCAGATTATCGGTTTACCAGCGCCGTGGGATCGGCTTTGGAAACTGATTTATTTTTACCATTACTTTTCAAAGCAAGTCGAACCTAACCAACATTATGCACCGTACCTATTTCGACAATGCCGCCACCACCCCGATTTCCGAAGAAGTTGTTCAGGCAATGCTGCCCGTATTGCGCGAGCAGTTTGGCAACCCGTCCAGCATTCATGCCGAAGGCAGGCAGGTTCGTGCTCTGATCGAAAACGCCCGCAAAACCGTGGCCCGCTGTATCGGAGCCAGTACAGCCGATGTTTTTTTTACGTCAGGCGGTACCGAAAGCAACAACATGGCTATCAAATGCTCGGTGCGCGACCTCGGCGTGCGGCGCATCATCAGCAGCCCGACGGAACACCATTGCGGCCTGCACACTATCGAAACCTTGGAGCGCGAATTCGGCGTGGAAGTCGTGTGGTTACCGGTGGACGCCTCTGGCCGCGTGAGTATGACGGGGCTGGAAAAAGCATTGGCCGAGGGCATGGGTAAAAAAACGCTGGTGTCGCTCATGCACGCCAACAACGAAATCGGCACCCTGCTCGATTTGGACAAGGCAACAGCCCTTTGTCGGCAATACGGAGCCCTTTTTCACACCGATTCGGTGCAAACCGTCGGCCACTTCCCCTGGGATGTGCAAAAAACGCCGGTAAGTTTCCTCTCTGGCGCGGCCCACAAGTTCCACGGCCCCAAGGGCGTGGGGTTCATTTACATCAACCCGGAAAACGCCATCCATCCGTTCATTGACGGCGGAGGCCAAGAGCGTAACATGCGTGGCGGTACCGAAAACGTGTACGGGATCGTCGGCCTGGCCAAGGCCCTCGAGTTGGCTACTACCGAAATGGAGGCTCGAACGGAGCATATCGGTGCGGTTCGCCAGTATTTCATGGAGCGGCTTCGCGACGAGTTCGAGGATATCCAATTCAACGGCGACTACAACGGCGACTGCCTGTACACGGTACTCAGTGTATCATTTCCGCCATCGCCAAAAAACGAATTACTCCTGCTGAGCCTCGACATAGCGGGCGTCAGCGCTTCCGGCGGCAGTGCGTGCAGCAGCGGAGCCGATAAGGGCAGTCATGTACTGGGGGCCATCGGTGCCGACCCGATGCGCAAAAGCATCCGTTTTTCCTTCTCGCACTACAATTCCCGCGAAGAGGTGGATTTTGTGCTGGAAAAACTGCGGTCTATCCTGCCAGCAGGAGTTCCGGCGTAGTGCGAACAATAAGGCACAATGGCTCGAAGTGTATTTCGAAGCCGTTGGGCCGCCTTCTACATGCCGCCTTCCATTCCGCCTTCATCGCCCATTTTCAGGTTTTTGCGTTTGAACAACGACAGATCAAACTTGCCAAAGCGCCACGAAAAATTCAGTCGGACGAGTTGTTGGTCGCGGATGCGCCACGATTCCTGAATGAAAAAATCCGATTCGGAGAATGAACCGCTCTTTCGGCTGGCGAAAATATCCTGCACGTTGAGGGTAAGGGTCGCTTTGCGGTCCCACAGGTCTTTGCGCAGCGAAACATCTACAAACCAAACCGGTATGGCATAGCCCTGCGCCGTGGAGCTCGGGCCGCCGCCCCATCCGCCCCAGCGGCTACCGCCGCCGCCGAGAGCAAACGCTGTTCGGCTTTGGTAGCTGCCAGACACCTGAAACGTGAAGGCTGCGGGCAATTTGAGGTTGATGTTTTCCTTGATAAACCAGGTGAACTGCTCCCGCGACAGGTCGGCCTCGACGTTCCTTGCATTTACCTTGGAGTTGTAAAAATTGAGGTTGCTAATCAGTTCGAGGTTTTTCCAAAGGGTATTCTTTACAGTCAGTTCCAATCCATAGGCGGTACTGGAATTGGCGTTGGTGTACGACGAGACGATTACGTCGCGACCAAGCAGGGGATTGTATTCTGCAAACTGGTAGCTGCTGATCAGGTCACTGGCCTCTTTGTAATACACCGTAGCCAACAAGTTATGCGCTGGACTCAAGATGTTTTGGTACGAAACCTCGAAAGAATTCGTGAACTCCGGCAATAGGCCCGGGTTGCCGCGTTGCAAGAGAAGCGAGTCCGAAAAATCCGGGAAGGGGCTTAACTGGAAAAAGTTGGGCCTGTTGATACGGCGGCTATAGTTGGCCTGTATGTTGTCTACGTCGTTGATTTTGTAGGAAACAAATACACTGGGGAACAGGCTGAGCGGGTATTGGTTGGAAAACGAGGAGTCCACGTCAAGCAGGTCGCCGGTGTAAAACGAACTCTCGGCCCGCAAGCCCAACTGGTAGCCCCATTTCGGAAACGAGTTGGTGAATGTTGTGTACGCGGCGTACACCTGATCAAAAAACTTGTATCGATCGGCGAACGACGGTGCCCGTACATACGCACCTGTGGTTGCGTTAAACTGGTAACTGGCATTGTCGCTCGAATACTCGCGAAGAGCGGCGCGGGCCCCCATCTCGATTTTTTTATTTCCATCAAACGGGTTGACAAAATCGGTTTGGAACGTATACTGGTTGTTATTACCGGAGCCTTCCTGTCGTTGCCGCGATACGGTGGGGAAAGACAGTAACGGGTAGTCGGTCATAAACATACCCGTGTTGTCGAATTTGCTTCGGTTGACGTTCACATCCGCCGTCCATTCCTTTCCTGGTTGAGTAAACAGGTGTTTGTAAAGCAGTTGTGTGCCAAAGTTAGTGAACTGCCGCTCGCTGTCAGAATTGCGCAGCGCCAAACTGTTGGCCAGGGGATTGCCGTTCAGCGTGTCGGTCACAATCGAAATGTCATCGTAGTTATCGAAACTGCCACCGTGGAAATTGCCGGTGAGGGTCAGGGTGTTTCGGTTGTTGATAAACCAATCAAGGCCGCCACGGGCGGTGCCGAACACGCGGTTGTTTTCAGTTTGAGAAGACTGAAAAACATTGGTGAGCGGGCTTCCAAACAGGTTGTAGCGGTCCGTCTGGCCATCCCCAAGTGTACGGCGTTGCATCAGGCCTCCACCGAGAAAAGCATTGAACTTGCCCTCGCGGGCATTGATATCGGCACCGAGGTTGACCCGCCCGCGCATATCAATGCCAGCCCGTATGTTGCCGTTGTAGCCCACACGGCGATCCTTTTTGAGCACAATGTTCAGAATTCCGGCATTGCCGCCGGAGGCATCGTATTTGGCCGACGGGTTGGTGATGACTTCTACATTATCAATGACTTCGGTAGGAATCTGATCCATGGATAGGGTAGTGGGGCGCCCGTCCACAAAAATTTGCGGTGCTGCATTGCGCAGGGTGACATTGCCGTCTACATCTACGTTTACCGACGGCACATTGCGCAGCACGTCCTCGGCGGTGCCACCAGCGGCCACACCGTCTTTGTCCACTTTATACACTTTTTTGTCCAACGACAGGCTGACCGTTGAGGATTCGCCGGTGATGGTCACCTCCTTGAGCATGCGCGACGAGGTAGCCAGTTGGATATCGCCGAGGTCTTTGTCTACGGCGTTCACATTGAACCCGCCCTTGCCTGACCCAGGCGGCGGGCCGAATGCAACCTTCTGCTCAACACTGGCATAGCCGAGGAAACTGACTGTCAGTGTAAACTGGCCCATGACGGGCAGGTTGGCCAGGCTGAAATCGCCGTTTTCTTCGGTCAATTGGCCCGCGATGACAGTGGGCTGCATAGCCCGGCTGGTGCTGTCAAACTTCATGGTGCTCAACTGGACAGAGGCAAAACCGATACCCTTTCCGGTAGCATCGTCAATGATCTTGCCATAGAAACGCCCGATGTTCATCTGTGCTGCATTGGCGGGCATATTGCCACGGCCACCGCCCATTTGCGGGATTTGGGCGAAGGCCAAACTGGAAAAAACGAACAGTAATAAGGCGACCGAAATGAACCGGCAAAAAGTCTGGTGTGACAACATGAAGTCGAACTGGTTGGGAGCGTGTAGGTTACGCCCTGATTAAAAGGTGCGCAAAGAACAAGCAGCCAGTATGCATGGTTGCCTGTTTTCGACGAAGCGGGAAAAAGCGTATGTGTTTCGGCGCAAGATTATCAACGCTCACCCCTTAGCCCGCTCTAACTCCACAGCCCGGCGCTCCACGGCTGGTACGTTTTTGACCACCATTTGCAGGGTATTGCGGATGCGTTCCTCGAAAAGCACAATCATGCCTTTTTTCAAGTTGGCAACCGATTCCTCGGTGTAGTGCCGCACGGTGATGAGTTCCAGCCCGTCCTCGCGCTTCACGCGGAACTGATCGGAAATGCCCCGGGTGAACTTGTCCAACCGATCCGGTACGTTGGGCACGCATATGGAAAAACTAATGGCCGTGTTTTGCATCATGTTTACAAAAATGCGGAGCTCAGCCAGTTCGGCAAATAGCCGGGCGATGTGCTGCTCGGCCACAAAGGAGTAGTCGGTAGTGACGATGTGCAGGAGCGACTGGTTTTTCTCCACCACAATGATGGGCGGATAACTCTCCTCGATATCGCTGCTGATTTCGGTGCCCGGCGCGTCCGGTGCCAAAAATGACTTGACGTACAGCGGTATGCTCTTGTTTTGCAGCGGTTTGATCGTCTTGGGGTGGATGACCTGTGCACCGTAGTAGGTCATCTCGATGGCCTCCCGGTACGAAAGGCGGTCGAGTTTGACGGTGTTCTCGAACAGGCGCGGGTCGGCGTTGAGCACACCCGGTACATCCTTCCAGATGGTCATGCTCTCGGCATCGAGGCAAAAAGAAAAAATGGCCGCCGAATAGTCCGAGCCTTCGCGCCCGAGGGTGGTCGTGAAATTTTCGGAAGTAGAGCCGATAAATCCCTGGGTGAGCACAAAGCCACCGGCATCCAACAGCGGCTGCACGATTTTTTGTGCGTTCGGCTTGGTTTTTTCCCAAATGACCCACCCCTCGCGATAGGTGTTGTCGGTAGACACTACGTCGCGGGCATCCAGCCATTGCGTTCGCAGCCCGGCTCTGTTCAGGTACGCAGCCACAATCTTGGACGATACCAATTCGCCTACACACACGATCTGGTCGTAGTTGTAATCGTAATTGTCGGAGGGTTTATCATCCAGCATCCATTCGGCTTCCACGAAGGTGTCGTTCACAGTTGCGAAAACTTCGTCGTTGGCATCGAACAGTTCGCGCATAACGGCGTAGTGTTGTTCTTTCAAGGCTTCGAACAGTGTCTGCGCCTGACCATCTTGTTTGGCATGCGCGGCCACAACGGCTTCGAGTGCGTTGGTAGTTTTGCCCATGGCTGATACGACAACAACCAGGGACTCCGTGCGGTAGCGCTCCAAAATAGAGGCGACATTTTTGATGCTTGCGGCATCCCTGATGCTGGCACCACCAAACTTGAACACTTTCATGGAAAAAGGACGTGGTTTAATGTAAAAAAACATGAGCCATCCTGGTTTTCCTGGACGACTCATGTTTGTTGGTGGCGGAGGCAGGACTTGAACCTACGACCTTCGGGTTATGAGCCCGACGAGCTACCAACTGCTCCACTCCGCGATTTTGAACCGCAAAGGTAACGGCGTATTCCCAACAGCCAAACTTACGGCCAAGTAATTTTTATTTAAAAAAACATGCCGTTCCTTCGCGGCATGAATCAGAACTGGTTTTCCTGTCACATCTATCCGAACGAAACGCTGGACGTGTTTTTGGCTCGAGGCGTCCGCCCGTTTTTGGCGCAGCATGTATGGCCGATAAAGGGCACTCGAGCCTTTTTTATCCGATACGATGATGAAAAAGGTCCGCACATCCGCTTGCGCTTGCGCGGGGAACAGGCGTGGCTCGGCGAGACCCAGCCCATATTGGAGGCCTGGTTTGCCGATCGGGGCACGTTGGAGCAGGTGCCCTACTTTCCCGAAACGGATCGTTTCGGCGATGCCAGTTCCATGCCCTGGGTAGAAGAGTATTTTCATGTGTCCACGCGGGTCGTGCTTGACCGCCTGAACCGACCGTTCACCTATGGAGATGCCCTGTTCGATGCGCTTCGATTACACATTGTCACCGTTTTTTCACTCGGTTGGGATCAGGAAAAAATCGCCTGGTACTTCGACCGGCTCTGCTCGCAATGGATGGAACTGTTTTTCCAGCCTGCAGAAAAGGCGGAGGGAAATACGGGTTGGCAGCAAGCCCTTCTGACCGATTTCGAGGCGGCATTCGAGCCGCAACGCGGAGACTTGCGGCTGGCCGTGTCGGAATTGTGGCAGGCACTTCAAAACGAAAAATTCGATCAGGATCAGCCCGAATGGCTGCGCTGGTTCCGGGGCAACCAACTGATCCTCGCTGAATTGGGCGACAATCTGGACAAAGCACTGCCAAGCCTCTTGCACCTGACCAACAACCGTTTGGGCATCAACAACCAGGATGAGGTATACCTCAATTTCCTGCTCGCCAAAACGATCTGAATTTTACGCCTCAGTCGATCACTCAAACCGGCGCTTGTAAAACCACGAGTTGTCGTTCAGCACAAAACCGAGCGTGATGCGGAAATACGACTCCTCAATTGGCGTATCGGCACCAATTTTTCCGTATTCAAAAGCCAGGTTGATGAACGACGACTGCTGGCGTGGCAACAGGATCGGAAAGCCGAGGCCAGCTGTAAAACCGATGTCGTCCAATCCTTTTCCATCAACTACACGTGGGTCTTGGCGAAAATAGCCGCCGAGACGGTAGCGCATACGTTTGGTGTAGCGGTTGTATGAAATATGGTCGGGGACGTACTCCATACCAACCGAAAAAGAGGACGTATTGCGAAACCCGGAGTCAATGACGCGTGCATCATTTTTGAACACAGACCAGCCTTCGTAGTCGTACTGGCCGCCGATGCGCAGTTTATTGGCCACCACATACTGGACACCAATTCGGAACGTGGCTGGCAAGGTGATAGTGCCTTCCAAATTGGAGTTGAACAGCAAGGTGTCGGCGCTGGCATATTGGCCGTTGGCACCTTTGCCGCGACTGCGCAGGAACAACTGGTCAGCCGTGGACGTAAGGTTGTGTGTGCCTTCGCCCGTGGCTCCGATGGTGATCCATTTGGAAGGCAGCGTCTTGTCGTTTTGAGCGTACTTCAACACAATGTTGTGTTGTACGCCAAGACTCCAAGACAGCCCGCTAACGCGAATATCGTCGCGGCGGGTACTGGCAAAGGTGGGCAGTGAGTCCTCAAAAATTGTCGTGTTTTCGTAAGTGTTTTTGCCAAACAACCAGCCCAGGCTAAGGCCGAAGGCCGTGTTTTTGTATTTCACGGCGTTGTTCCAGTTGAGGCGATAAGTGCCGCCATTGCCTTCGAAAGCGTTGGACACGATACCGAGATCAGGCAGGGTGTCCACCGTTGTTACGTTGTACCCGACCACGGTGAACGGTGTCAGGGTCAGGCCCATGCCGTAGTGCCAATCCGATTTTTGTTTGTCGAGCACTTCATTGATTGGGCTTTTCAGCGGGAAACCAAGTGCGAGGTAGGCGAGGTTGCCACTCCAATTGGTCAAAGACGCTATGGAGGACTGGTATTCGCTCCGTTTTGCAAACAAGCCGGCCTCGAAAGTGGTGGCGCGAAGAAAAGCATACGATGCAGGGTTGACTGTGTTCAGGTGGAACATGTCGTGAAATGCCGCCGTCTGCCCGCCCATGCCCGCCTGCGTGGCAAAAAATTGGTTGACCGGGTCGCCGAGGCCGTAGCGTGAATACGGGGAATTTTGTTTGGGCTGCGCCCAGAGGGCTGCCGACGAAAGAACAAGGGACAAGAGAATCAACGTGTTTTTCGGGAGCATGCCAGTCATCAGTTTTTCAGGGTGTTGGATGGATAGTTGCATTGTATGTCAAGATGTGATTTAAGCCAATCAGGGTCAGGTAGGGAAAAACCTGTATTTCGGGGTCGTTGAGGTGTTGTTTAAAAAAATCGGCGTCGCCGCCGGTAAGCAAAACCGTCAGATCCCCCATGCGTTCCCGATACGCCCGGGCAAATCCTTCGATTTCCAGCACGGCACCACGTAGAGCACCATTTTGGAGAGCGGTTTCGGTACTGTAGCCCACCGCATCGTCCGGCATCGCCATTGGCGCTTCCGGCAAACGGGCGGTAAAGGTATGCATCGCACGCAGCCGCATGGTTGCACCTGGGGCGATATTTCCGCCGAGATACACACCTTCGCCGAGCAAGAGCTCGTACTTGATGCAAGTCCCGCAGTCCACCACCATGCAGTTTTGGCCTGGAAACAGGGCTTGTGCCCCGGCCACAGCGGCCAAACGGTCTTTACCCAGGGTTTCCGGCGTGCGGTAAGCATTTCGGAAGGGCAAAGGTATCTCGTTTGTCAGTTCCATTGCTATTGCAAAGGACTCGGTCAGCCGCCTGAGTGTTTCCGGGTCGGGGACAGTTACTGATGAGAAGATAATCCGATCCACGCCAGCTTGAGTACCGTAAGCCAACAGTTCGTCTAACGTCCAATCAGGCCAAACCGCTTGCTCGACCAGGCGGTTACCATCAAATATTCCCGATTTCGTTCGGGTATTGCCAAAGTCAAGAGCCAAATTCATGGTTGGGAAACATATCTTTGCGCGGCTCAAAAGAGCGAAAAAAAACAAAACAACCCGATCAATGGTTTTGGAAGCCAGCAACATACGCAAATCCTTCGGGGAACTCCAGATTCTGAAGGGCGTAGACCTCTCGGTTTCGCGGGGAGAGATCGTCAGCATCGTCGGCAAGTCCGGGTCGGGCAAAAGTACGTTGTTGCACATACTTGGCACCCTGGATAACGCTGATTCAGGCGATGTTTCTATCAACCAGACGTTGGTGCGGCAGCTTGCCGCCAGTCGACTGGCGGCTTTTCGCAACCAGCACGTTGGTTTTGTTTTTCAGTTTCACCACCTCTTGCCCGAGTTCACGGCTCTCGAAAATGTGTGCATACCGGGTTTTATCCAAAAAAAATCAGAAGTAGCCGTGAAAAAACGCGCTGCCGAACTACTCGATTACCTTGGTTTGTCACACCGCCTGCAGCACAAGCCGACAGCGCTCAGCGGAGGCGAACAGCAGCGCGTGGCCGTGGCGCGGGCACTCGTCAACCAGCCCGACATCATCTTTGCCGATGAGCCGACGGGCAACCTCGACAGCGCTGCATCCAGTGATATGCACCAACTGATCCGCCGACTGCGCGACGATCATGGCCAAACATTTGTCATCGTTACTCACAACAAAGAACTTGCCGACCTGTCCGACCGCTGCCTGGAAATGCGGGATGGACTTTTGGTGCAATAATCGAGATTTATGCTACTCCGTATTTTCCTGCCTTTGCTGCTGTTGTCGCTAGCTTGTTCCTCTGCGAGTCAACTTAAATACATTGAACCAACAGTGCCATTTGCCGAGCGGCCCAAAAATATCATATTGCTCATCGGCGACGGCATGGCTACGACCCAGGTGTCGGCAGGCATTTACTGGAAAGGCACCGGCAAGTCGGTGTGGGAACGCTTTCTTTTTCTCGGTTTTCACAAAAGCCATGCGTACGACGAGCGCGTGACCGATTCGGCCGCTGGTGCCACAGCGTTTGCCTGCGGCCAAAAAACCAAAAACGGTGCCATCGGTATGGTGCCGCCCGATTACACACCCTGCCGATCCATCCTCGAAGAGCTGGACTCCCGCGGCTGGGCAACTGGTATGGTTGTTACCTGTTCGGCCACACACGCCACTCCCGCGTCGTTTATCGCGCATCAGGACATTCGCGCGTTTACCGAAGCCATCGCTGAAGATTACCTGAACACGCCCCTTGATTGTTTTGTCGGCGGCGGCAAAGGTTATTTTGACGACCGCCCTGACAAAAAAAACCTGCTTGATTCCCTTCGGCAACGCGGGTATTCGGTGCTTACCGGCACATCATTGAATCGTGCCCCGTTAGACGGTTCTGCTCCGTTCATGCTTTTTACTGCTGATCGGGAACCGGAAAGCGCCCTTGTCGGCAGGAATTATTTGCCTACAACAACCACCAAAGTGTGCGATTACCTGAAAAAACGCAGCGATAAAGGTTTTTTCCTGATGGTGGAGGGCAGCCAGATAGATTGGGCTTTGCACGCTAATGACCCGGACTGGCTCAAATCCGAGTTGCTGGATTTCGATGCTACCGTCGCTGCGGCACTTCGTTTTGCCCAGTCCAATGGAGAAACGCTGGTCATCGTCACTGGCGACCACGAGTGCGGCGGCCTCGGCCTAATCCCCGACGGGAGCGGAAGGCGCTTCACCCCGGCCTTTGCGACACGCTTGCACTCGGCGGCCCTGGTACCCGTGTACGCCTTCGGCCCCAAGGCTGACTTGTTTTCAGGAATCTACGAAAACACGGAAATTCATACAAAAATGTGGAAAGCCCTCGGCCTAAACCCCTGAACGGCCCACGCCAACACGGCGTTTTTAGTAAACATCCCGCCTACAACAAGGC
>JBJXEZ010000045.1:0-8644 GCA_046153695.1 Saprospiraceae bacterium | reverse complement strand
GTTGTTGAAAATCCCGTCCAGAATGGTGCGCATCTCTTGTTCCCGCCCGAAAAATTTGTCAGGCTCTGTGATGGGGTCGCCTGCGACATAGGGATTGAAGCGGGTCTGGATGGCTTTTATTTTTCTTTCTTTTACATGCAAGCTGTATAAGCCCTGTCGAGCGAGCGTCAGCATGGCGAAGAAGAAATAGCGCGAATTATGATCGGATTGGTAAGTTTCACAAGCCACCTCCACAGCGCCGATAATCTTGCCTTCTGCCCACAAGGGGCCGACTAAGTAGCGGTTTTTTGTTTTGACATCTTCGAGGGTTTCCACAGCACTTCCGCCTTTTTGCTCCCACAGGGCCAGCATCTTGTTCTTTTTGCTGGCCACATAGGGTTTGAACAAAATCCAGTCAGTCGTTATGACAAAGTTGACTGGAAGGAACTCTTCGTCTTTGACATAACAAACCACTTTTTTGGCCTTGAAAGCGTCACATATCCGTTCCAGCGCAGCCATCAGCAACGGCAGTTTTTCTTCGTACTCGTTGATTTTATTGGCAAACTCGTTGAGCACCCGCAGATGCACCTGTTCTTGCGACGCATTGTGCAAGCCAATAGCAGCCTGGAGTGCAAAGCGCTCCAATTTTGGGCGGTCTTTTTCGGTATAAAAACCGGCGGTCAGGTGTTCGAGAGTCAAGAGGCCCAGCACGTTGCCGCCGTAAATCAAAGGCAGGCAAATCCATGAACGGATATCCCGGGTGGAATCCCGGGCTTCCCACAGCGGATGCGTAGCTACGTCCGACAGAATGCAGGGAATACCAGCATTTACGACGTTTGTCAACAAGGCATCCTCTTCTACCGGGCGCAGCAAGTGCCGGTCTTTGGAGGGGCGGTTTATTCCACTAAAGGCCAACAATTCGCGCTCGGAGTTTAGGGCTGGTATGCGCTGCAAGCTGGCGTTGTCGTACTCGATCACGCTACGCAGTTCAGTGAGGATGCGCTGGGAGATTTCTTTGATGCCAGCCTGTTGGGAAATTTGAAGCCCGGTATTGTACAGGGCTACCAACTCTTCGTAGAGCCGGTCGTTGGAAATGGCTAACACGGCCTGGGCCGCCAGGTTTTCTAAAACGCGGGCATCCTCGTCCGTAAAATCGCGCCCGCCTTTTCCGTTGAACACGCCGAGCACGCCAATGATCTCTCCCTTGAGTACCATGGGCACCTCCACCACTTTCTGGATGTAGGGCACCATTTTTTTGATGCGATTGGGGTAGTCCGCGTAGTTGTTTACAATTAGATATTTTTGGTGTTTAAAAACTTCGCTGACCAATCCCTGCTCGTTTTTGACCGTATCGTCCACGCGCATCATACTTGTTGGAAGGTTATTGGCGGCTACCAATTTTAAGTCTTTGGCGCTTCCATTGCTTACCTGATACATTTTCCCGCCGGCAGCCTGGAGCAAGCGGACCGCCTCGTCAACGATTTTTTCCAAACGGGACTGCCCCATGCCTTGCTCACCGGATATGTACAGAGCCGATTCGTACACGCTTTTCAAAACCTCCTTCTCTTGCTGCAAGTCATAGAAAAGCCGGTTGCGGTAAATCACATTGGCAACCTGTTGACAAAAAATCCCGATCACTTGCCGTTCTTCCTGTGTAAAGCGACGCGGCCTACGGAAGTTGAAATACAAGACAGCCACTTCCCGCTCCAGCACTCCTTCGCGGTCGGCGGTTTTTTCTTCTGCTCGAAGGGATACGCCGATGAAGGCACGCAACCGCTCCCGTTTGATAAACTTGGATGCCCGTATCAGTGCCTGTGCGTGGCCAAAACCTGGCTCTTCGGGAGCCAAAACTTGCCAGTCGCTGAAGCCAACGGAGATACCCTGCGGAGCTGGCTTTAGGCATTCTTCCACAAATATCGCCTCATGCTCGCGAATAAACGGTGCCAGAATTCCTTCCACAGGCTTGTCTTGAAATGATTTGCCGGGTTGCCGTAGCTTGCCCGAAAAAACAATTTGACCAGCGTCGTAATATGTTTGTCGAACACTGTCGAATGGGTACAAAACGACGAGGTCTGCTCCGGAAAACTTCAAAGCCAGCTCGACGACCTTGTCCAATAGGCTTTTTTCGTCAGCCGGGCTCATGGTAAGTTCTTGGCCGATACGGCCCATTTCTTCCAATATCCCGATGTGGCGCTGCTCCTGAAAAGCAAGTGCGGCATGGTTGGCAAAGTGTTGGACCAATTCACTGCCTTCCTTTGAAAAACGGTTCAGTTGTTTGCTTGTCAACGTGATCACGCCTATTTTTTCACGTTCTTTTCCCAGCAGTGGCACAATCATGATCGCTTTCCAGTCTTTTCGAAGAGCAGTATCTATATTTATGTTAGGCGTTGGATCATCATCGTTCGGAACATTATTGATGATCAATGGCTTTCCGTTTTCAAGCGCTTTTGCGCTTTTGCTTTCTCCGGCCGCCACCGGTATGGGTTTGTAGTTTTTGGTAAACGAATGCTGGATCGGACTAATGATACGCAGGAAGTCGTCGCCCTCGCCCTCCTTTGGGCTGGGCATCCAGAGGGTGGCCTCTGTGTCGGTCAGGTCATGCATGGCCTGTACGACATAGTCGGCAAGGTCTTGAAAATCACCGGTTTCTTGCGCTCGTTCTCCAACCTTGTGCAAATAGTAAAGCAATTTACTGCGCTCCATACTTACCGCCAGAATGGCAGCAAGGCTGATCAAGAACTGTGTCTCTTCGTCCGAAAAGAAATTTTTGTGCTCACTTTCTACCACCAAAACGCCAAGGAGGCGCCGTTCACTGCCAATTGGAATGCGAAGGGTGTCGCCTTGTGTCGTTTTGATCAAGCCATACTGTTTCCAACGGATAAAGGGGGTGCGCTCCAGATCATCGGCGTTTTTGCCTTCGGCCAACAGGAGTTTAAGTTCTTTACTCGTTCGGTTATGCCGGTAAATTGCTGCGCGATCGGCTCCTGTCGCCTCCAATGCCCGACGCAAAATAGTGGTGTTAACCTCCACTTCGTCAAGAGTGCCTGCCAAGTTCTGGTTGGTTTCGTGCAGGATGCGGGCGTGTTTTCGAGCGGTATTGGCCCGCAATACTTCGCCAGCCAAAGCGGAGTAGTTTTCCAGGTATTGAAGTTGGTGGGCCTGGCGCTTTGGTGTCTTAAAGGCGAATGCCTTTTTCTTGTAGCAATCTATCCAGCCAGCCAATTTACCTCCGTGCAAGAAAGGCAGGCAAATGAGCGATACCCAGCCGCGTTCCTGGGCTAAGGTTTTGTCTACATAAACGGAAGATCGGGAGACATCCGGAATGAACAATGGTTTGCCTTTTTGCATTTTGGTGACCCTTGGATACCCGGCAGTATGCATTGTTTTTCCACGAATAAACTCCCTATCAATACCGGCAAAACCTTTTATGCGATAGCTGGGAAAATCATTTTTATCCAGTTCCCAGATCAGGCAGCAATCGAATTCGGTGATTTCTAAAAGATCGTTGGCAATCTTATTGGCCGATTTATCAAGGCTGTCCAGTTCCCGCAACGTAGTAGACAACTCGGTAATTTCCACTGGCTTATCCATGACGGCATACGCTCCCAGACCGAATGCTTTTATGCTGCTCAGCGAATCTTTGTCGGAAAGCACAATGCAGTTCAAGCGGGGATACTCCTTCCGCAGCCTTTCGACGACCTGGATTCCGGAAACATCCGGCATCACCAAGTCTACCAACACGGCTGTTGGCAGTCCGTCTTCGCTCAATTTGCTCAAGTGATTGAAAAACGAGTTTACGGTTTCGAAGGAACCTGCCACGCGTATGTCCATGCGTTCAAGGCGCCGTCCAAGGGCTCTTCGAAACACCTCTTCGTCATCCAAAATGATCACGCTGATTTGGTCAGTTGCGTTTTTCTTGCTCATTATGTGCATTTTTTATAGGGAAAATCAAAGCAAATGCGCTCCCAAAGCCGCGCAGACTGTGCATCCACTCAAGCCTTCCATTCATCGCCTCAACAAGGTTTCGGCTAATATACAGCCCCAAACCATGCCCGCCTTTTCGGGTAGATACGCCAAGGCTAAATATTTTCCTGTGCAGGTCATAAGGCACCCCGCCGCCCGTATCCATGACCATGATGCAGCACGCACCGATTTCGACCGACGTGCAGGACTTGATCAAAAGCATTTTGGGGCTTACTAATAAGGCCTCCGGGTCGAAGCCATGCGCTTCGTTAATGGCCTTTCGAATATGCGCCTGCTCGTCAATGTGCTGAATGGCGTTGAGCACCACGTTGGTCAGCACCTGCTCCACATGCATGGGGATCGCTTCAACCAGTGGTAAGGGTTCTACCTTTATTTTCAGGCTGATGTTCGACCGGCGGGCCAAGGGTTCCAGTTGGTTATGCACTTTTTCCACGATCTGGTTGAGGTTTACCTCTTGCAGTTCGGCTTTTGCGAGCCGTCCATAGGCTATGGTAAGTTCCTTGATTTTTAACAAATCCGGGCTAACTTTTTCCATGTACTTCCACAACTGCTGCGGATTTCCCTTTGATTGCAGCTTCCGTGCTTCCTCAATAAAGTCAAAAAGCGGTTCCAGTTTATTGCTGAACTCATGGATGAAGGTTGCCATCAACTCGCCGCGCATCGCCATGTCCTGTTTCGGGCGCAGGGCGTTCAGAAACTGGTCGCGCTCAATGGCTGTGGAGGTATACGCCGCCGTAAGCCGTATGCGTGAGATGATGTCCCAAGAGAGGTCGGGCCTTTTGTCCAAAATAAAAAGGGCGTACTCGGCGGTTCCGCCGTCGGTTTTCAGGGGAAGCCCGTAGCAACTTTTATAAGGTATGTTTCGAAAAAAGTTGCTGATACGGGCATGTTGCAACTTGTCGTCCAATTTGCTGAGGTAAAATACCTGCTCGTCTTCGATCACTTCGCGCACGGGACTGTAATACAGGCCATCCAAGGCCTGTTCGTAAAGTTCCGTTTGGTGTGCCGGATAAGCCGCCGTGAGATGAATCACCCGTGTGTCGCGGTCGAGCCGGAGGATAAGTGCGTGTTCGATCTGTGTTTCAACCACTAAGCTTTCGAGCAAGTGGTACAGTTTCTCCTGGATCGGCAGACTGGTGTTATGAACCTCCTCCAATCCACTCATAAACGCTTCCTTACGACTCAGGCTGCCGTGTTTTTCAATTATGCCTTCCTGAAGATTTTTGACTGTCCTGTACAGGCTGCCAGGCCGAACATCGGCTACTTCGATTTGCCACTCTTTGTAGGCAAACGGGAACTGCTGGCCAAGTTTTTCCTCCAAAGGATTGATGAACTCGTCGGCGAAAACGTCATTGCTGATGAACAGAAGCGGCATATTGGGGTGGGCCGCTAAAATTTCTTCTGCCACCACGGTGCCTTTTTGGCCGTTGTCTAGGTTGATGTCCAGTACGACCAAGTCAACGGTGTGTTCAGTCAGGTATGCCAAAGCCTCCTGAATACTTTTGACCCGGTAGGTGACAGCGTCGAAATTGATTTTGAAGAACCGGGCAATGTGCATCGCGTCGGTGTCGTCATTTTCCACCAGTAGCACATCCGATAAGCGCTCTAACCGGCTGACCGGAATGACAATTTTTCGTGGCAGGCTATCCACCGCACGTTCCGGCAGCTTGACCCCGGTTTTCAGCGCTTCAATTCTTTTTTGAAAACGCGCTTCAAGTTCTTTTAGCAACTCTTCCTCCGTGGGGTTTCTGCGAAGCGGCCTCAACATGCTGAGCTCCATGCGCCGGCTTTCAACGTCAATCGCAACAATTTCAACGATTATTCGGTCTCCGAGCACTAAGATATCTTCAGGTACTTGCGCTGGCAGCAAGGGGATTTCGGCGGCCCAAAGCACGCCCACGATGCCCGGCTCGACCTGGACATAAACAGCGTTGCGACGAATGTTGATGACTTCTCCTTCCCAGTCCTGGTTTACAACAAACTTCCGGGCGGCATCAGCCCACGGGCTTTCTTTTTCCCGAATGCTTAAAAATGGTACCTCGCGCGTTTTCTCAGAAGGCAGAAGAACGGCCTCGATAATTTGGTTTTCTCGAAAATGTTGTTTTTCCGCGTTGATGCTGCGATCCCAACTCCATTCGCGTTTGGGTATGATACCCCTTCCTTGATTATTGGGAAGGCTCACCAACAACCGAGCAGGTCGAACGGATAAAATCCGAACTTTTAAAATCCGTAAAGTTTTCTGGTCGCTTCTATCTACTTTCATTTGAAGGTGTTTCGGCTACCGTATGGAACACGGTTTTCTCGGCGGCTATAAAGTAGAAAGGATTAAAAAAAATGGGAAGGTGAAAACTCTTGCAAAGGTGTTGTATTTTTTTAAAAGCGCAGATTCAAATTTTAAATACAACAAGAGAGGAGAGGGAATTGGGGTTCAAAGGGGTAAAAAAACAGAATGATGCCGTGTGTGTATCTCGTCCGGGTTGTGCTCATGTTTGCACTCGTGAAACCTGCATGCGTTTGTACCACAAATTCTTGCAATGCCATCTGTAACTTCGACCCCGCCGCCGCTGTGGGCATACCCCAACCCGGCCTCCGACCGGCTCACGGTGCGCCTGCCCGATCTGGACGGTGGCACCTTCGACACGCTGGGTCGCCCGGCAGACCGCATGGATACAGCCCCTGAACAAGAAGCCGCTTACTGGCAGGTGGGCCTTTGGCCGTCAGGCCTGTACGCCATTCGCCTGACGGCGGGCGGGCGGGTGCTGGCGGCGGGTAGGGTGCTGGTGGGAAGATGAATTATGGTCCAGGTGTTGCACACCATGAGTTCCTTGAGGATGTCGTTCTGGATGGTGCCGTTGAACGCCTCTGGAGGCAAGTCCTGTTCTTCCGCTACTACGATGAAAAAGGCCAATATGGGATGACCACGTCATTCATCATCATGGACAAGGACTTCTGGTCGAGCGGGATTTTTGAAAAATCTGGTACTGGCTTGGAAGTGCTGTTTGCGGGGCGCAATATCGGGGGAAAAACGCAAAACGCAATTAGATGAACGGCATCGGTTTGTCGAACTGAACCGAGTGTCGGCTGGTTCGGCAAAACCGATGCCGTTGCTGTTGTGACTGGCCGAATTAGGCTTCTTCCTGTACTTCTTCAGTTTCGGTGTCGTCATTCTCGTCAACTTCTTCAATCACTTCGTCGTCGGCATCGTCATCCGGGTCCCCTTCGCCATCGTTGACGGTTTCTTCGTTTTCGGACACGACTTCGTTTTCGTCGTTTTGTGTGTCGGCAGCGGCTACTGTGGTGAGGATTTCCCCGGTCTCGATTTGTTCTGCAGTGAGCATGATTTTATGAATTTTGCTGGTGAAAAAATATGGTTGTTGATGCAGCAAAATTGTACGGAAAAAAGGCGGCAGGGCGGTTTTAACCCATTAAGTTGGCGTTAAGAATGCAGGACGTTAATTCATGCAGAATTAATAAAAAAAAACACGAGCAGGGGTAGCGCTCTTGTTTTTTTTACGTTCGAACAAGACGATATACCTGAAAAGCCCACACTGGAACCTTCGACCGCCTTCATTGGTTGAAGTGCCTTTAATGCCTGAAAAAGTCAACTAAAAAAATGCTTATGCGCGCCGTTGCCCTTTGCCTGATTGAGCACCAAAGCCGACTCTTGTTGCAGGAGTTCTGGCACGAACACGATAACTACCATTTTTTCCGACCGCCGGGCGGCGGCATTGAGCACGGTGAACGGGCCAGTGACGCCGTGCGTCGCGAAATGCGGGAGGAACTGAACACCGAAATTTCAGAGCCGGAACTGATTGATGTGTTGGAAAACATCTTCGAGTACGGTGGCGAGACCAAGCACGAGATCGTTTTTTTGTTCAAAGCATCGGTGCTGGATGAGCAGATCACTAGCGTTGACGAAGTTACCCTGATGGACACATTTGCTTTTCGCGCGGTATGGACACCGCTCGAAAATTTGATCCGGCAGGATGTTATACTGTATCCCGTAGCCTTGCGGGGAGGGTTACGCTCGATTTTCAAATTGTAGCGTCTCGTCGGTTATTATTTCCCACTCAAAACCGCTGCGATTGCCTGAGCAACCCGCTGACCGTCCATGGCCGCCGACAAAATGCCGCCCGCGTAACCCGCCCCCTCACCGCAGGGAAACAGCCGCGCCACCTCGGGGTGTGTGAGCGTATCCGGGTCGCGCGGGATGCGAACGGGTGCGCTGGTTCGGCTTTCCGTGCCAACCACCACGGCCTCAGCGGTGTGATAGCCACGCATCATGGTACCGAACTGTGCCAGTCCGTCGCGCAGGCGTTTGTAAACAAATGGCGGGAGCAGCTCGTGCAGCGGTGCGGCAAATAGTCCGGGGATGTAGGACGACCCCGGCAGGCTGGCCGACAACCGCCCGGCCACGAAGTCGGTCAGGCGTAGTGCCGGGGCTTTTTGGCTGCCGTCGCCCGCCCGGAACATCCGCTGCTCCACGTCGGCCTGAAATTCCAGGTTGGCAAAAACACCGTGTTGGTGCCAGTTCAGCAGGTCGTCGTTTTCCACGGCTGTCACCACACCGGAGTTGGCAAACGGCGAGTCGCGCCGGCTCATGCTCATGCCGTTGGTCACGATCTCGCCGGGAGCAGTGGCTGCAGGTACAATGAGGCCGCCAGGGCACATGCAAAAAGAA
>JBJXEZ010000037.1:0-4689 GCA_046153695.1 Saprospiraceae bacterium | reverse complement strand
CCTAACCCCCTAACCTTCCAACCTAAAAAAAATGCATCCAGATTCATTTGTTGTAAAAGAGCGGCCGGACAACCGCACCACGGCACCACACATACTGCCGATCTACGCCACTTCGTCATTTTCGTTTGACAATATTGATGAGGGTATCGCTATTTTTAAAAACCCGGAAAGCGGGCACACCTACAGCCGGTACGCCAACCCGACGGTGGACACTGTGGCCCGTAAGATCGCCGATCTCGAAGCGTTTGGTCTGGATTTGGAGGCCGAGGCAGTCATGACCTCGTCGGGTATGTCCGCCATTTCCACCCTCTTGCTTGGTTTGCTGAAAACGGGCGACAAGGTGCTTAGTCAGGGCAACTTGTACGGCGGAACCACCGAGCTGCTTACCGGTATCTTGCGCCCTCTTGGCATTGAAACCATTTTCACCGATTTGCGCGACCTCGACGGGGTGGACAGCCTGCTGGCGCAAAACCCTGAAATCCGGCTGATCTACTGCGAATCACCAGCCAACCCAACCCTCGCTTGCGTGGACATTGCAGCGCTGGCCGAACGGGCGCACCGGCATGGTGCCTGGTGCGCCATTGACAACACATTCCCGACACCGCTGCTGCAACAACCCTTCGCCTATGGTGTGGATTTTATCATTCATTCCACCACCAAGTACCTCAATGGCCACGGCAACAGCATCGCTGGAGTGATTGTGGGCCGCGACCGCGAACTCATGCGTAAAAATGTGTGGCGTGCCATGAAACTCACCGGCACCAACTGCTCGCCTTTTGAGGCTTGGCTGACCCACAACGGACTAAAAACCCTTGCCCTGCGCATGGAGCGCCACAGCGCCAACGCCCTCGCACTGGCCATTTTTTTGGAAAACAATCCCGCTGTAGCGCGGGTAAATTACCCGGGGTTGGCCTCACACCCCGATCACGAACTGGCCAAACGCCAGTTGCGTGGTGGTTTTGGCGGCATGCTTAGTTTTGAACTGAAAGGTGGTCTTGAAGCGGGTCTGGCCTGCATCAACCGTATCCGGTTCTGCGCCCTCGCTCCTACACTCGGCGATGTGGACACCCTGATCTTGCACCCGGCATCGTCGTCGCACCTGAATGTACCCCGCAATATCCGGGAGCAAAATGGCATCACCGACGGTATGATCCGCGTGTCGGTGGGTATTGAAAACATAGCCGACATTATTGCCGACCTCGAACAGGCCATCGGCTAATCGGGCGATTCAGTACTATGACGCCTTCGGTATTGGGCTACGGAGAGGGCGGCCCGTAAGTAGTACGAACAAGCGATTTTCGTGTCTTCCCCAACGAATGTCGGAACGTCACGATGAACAGGTTGTCGAAATCATTGCCGTCCACCGTAACCCGTTCGCCACACAGGAGGTCAATCAATCCGGGTAAGGTATGGGAATGCCCTACTACCAGCACTTTCTGGTTGCGGATGCGCTTGAGTCGAGTGACGAAGCCAGAGATTGTATCGTTGTTGTACCTGCCCGGATTCAGGTCAATACCCAAAGCGGAGGCCAGTGGATCCGCTGTCTGCTGGGTACGTATGTAGGTGGAGGTGAAAATTTGTTTGATCTCCTTGCCGACCAGTGTGTCGCGCAAGATGGCGGCCCGGGCATGGCCCATATCGGACAGCAGCGAGTTGTCGGTGTTATCCGCTCGTTCCGCGTGCCGCACAAGATAAATGGTGGTGGTGCAGGACGAAAGGAGCAGGAGGGCGGCGAACAGCCATACGAGGTGGTTGGGTTGTTTCATGTTGCAAAAAAACCGGTTGAAATTTTCCCAAAGGTAAGAGCATGAAAGGGATTTTCTTGCCGGGTCAAAAACGGTTCTTTTTCCGTAACTGTTTAGCCTGATAAGCCAATGTGGTATTTTGGGGTACATCGCGCGTTAAAAAACAGTCTCATCAAGTTGAAAAGCCAAAGTACTTGTGGCTAATTTTTGCCTTTATTGAGGGCAAGCCCCCCTCCCCCTCGGGGGAGTGCCTGTCCCGCACTTTAGTCGGGAGGATGGGGGTGGGGTTGGACCGGCGGAGCTCGATGTACCCCATTGTTGCCAAGTCGGGCATCAGGCTAAGTCCACCATTTTCCACCATTTTTCAGTCACCCAGTCCCGGTTATACACGTTCAAAAACGCGAAAACTGACAAAAAAAGCCCCCGGCGCTTTTGCCGGGGGCACTAATTATTAAAACACGCTTCAATGTTTTCTATTTAAAAATCAATCCTTCGGGCTGTAAACCAGGCGTTTGGCGATGGTGTGTTCACCACTGCGTAACACCACGGTGTACATCCCGGCAGCCGCACCCGCTTCGCGCAAGTTCACCGGCAATTTCAGGTCGGCCACGGCTTCCACTTTGCGCTCCCAGACCAACCGGCCCAGATCGCTGTAAATCGAAACTACCACTGTTTCGCCCGCAAAATCGCCCAGCCCGATGAGCACCAGGTCGGCGGTCGGGTTGGGGGTCAGGCTGACAGTTTTGAGTTTTGAGTTTTGAGTTTTGAGTTGGGGGGGCGCTGCCCGGTCTTGCGTTTCCTGTGGCCCATAATTCGTGCCCAAAACCGTGATCACCTGGAAAGTGGTAGCGGTTTGTCCACACAAATCGTCGGCACGCCAGGTGCGGGTAATGGTATAGTCTGCCGCACAGCCGCTACCCGTGGCCACCTGGCCCAGGAGCGTAATATGCACATAGCCACTGCAAGCATCCGATGCTGTCGGGTTTACCAGCGGCGGCACCGGGTCGGTACATTCAACGGTAAGCGGGCCGGGTACCGACGTGAACACCGGAACACCCGTATCCGATACTTGAATCGTTTGCGTAGACACGGTGCTGTTGCCGCAGGCATCTGTGGCACCCCAAGTTCGCCTGATATGGTAATTACCGACACAGGAACCACTGACCGAGGTCTGGCCCAGGTATACCACCAGCGCGGTGCCGCAGCCATCGGTGGCGGTAGCCGAGCCGATCGGCGGAATCAGGTCCGAGCAGGAGATGGTCGTGTTGGCCGGGAAAGCGGTGAACACCGGTTTGGTATTGTCCACCACCGTAATGCGCTGGGAGATCGAGACGTTGTTGTTGCAGTTGTCGGAGGCCGCCCAGCGGCGCGTCAGGGTATAGGCGTTCGCGCAGGCACCGCTCGTCTTGGTCTGGCCGATGTACGTTATGGCCACGCTCGCGTCGCAGTTGTCCGTCGCCGTCGGGCTGGCTACGGCCGGTATGGCGCTGCACTGTACGGTGACGTTGGCCGGAATGGATACAAACGCCGGTTTCTGCGTGTCGATCACGGAGATGCGCTGCGTTGCCGTGCGCGTATTGCCGCAGGCATCCGTTGCCGTCCATTGGCGTACCAGAACGTAACTGTCTGTGCAACTGCCATTCGTGCGGTTTTGACTGTTGTAGGTGATGCTGACCGTTCCGTTGCAATTGTCCGAAGCTATTGGGGTACCGACAACGGGCACACTGTTGCACTGTACGGTCGTGTTGGCAGGCACGAAGGAGAACACGGGCTGGGTATTGTCGTACACCGTGATCTCCTGCGAACAGGATGCCGTGTTGTTCGATGCATCCATAACTTGGTAGTACCGCGTGACTTTGAAGCGATTTGCACACGTGGAATCATACGGCTGGGTAGTGAACAGATGCGACGTGGTTACCGAGCCGCAGTCATTGCTGACATTTACCGTTGAAGGTGCGGGTGCCGGGACATTCGAAGCACAACTCACCGTGATCGGATTCGGGCAAACCACTTCGAGATCACTATCATCCACGACTTCAACCGTTGACAAACACGTATTGGTCAAACCACAGGCATCCCGAACGGTAAGGGTAACGGTTCTCGATCCTTTGTCATCGCAGTCGAATTCATTTTGCTCCACGCTGATCAACGTTACAGCCTCGCCGCAATTATCATAGCTGCCATCGTCCACATCTTCTGGTTCAATGGAAGCCATGCCGTCTTCATCAAGATAGACTGTAATACTTTCTTTGCAGACAGCCGTAGGTGGCGTTTGATCACTGCCGCTGCGCGCCACCGTGCAGGTTACGTTGTTGGCCGGGATGCCGTCCGAAATGGTGAACTCGTACAGGAAATTCCAGGAGCAGTTCGTATTGTCCATGCCCGCTGTTGTGTTGGTCAGCGTGGCTGTCGGAGTTGTACAGTTGTCGGTATACAGCGCGGCGACGGCAGTTTGCAGCGTTGTGGCATCGAATTCGGTCGCTACGCTCATGCATTCGTTCACATTGGGAATGTCCAGGCTGCTGCAATCTACTATCGGGATGGCGAGGGTCGGTTGTTCACTGTCGGAAACAGTCACGGTGAACGAACAAGTCGGTGTGCCACAAAAGTTTGTCGCAGTCACCGTCACGATCGTATTGCCCTGGTTGAAGGTTGCTTCGCTGCCCGTACCGTTGCCGCTGCCAGTCGTCACTCCTGTGAAGGCGTAGATCAGCGCAGGTGCGGGTGTGCCATCGGCCGCCACATTGTAGGTCACTGCGGCGGTACACTGGCCGGTGGTGGTGTTGGCCGTCACGGGTGCCGAGGGGCAGGCCGTGAAGGTGGGTGCCACGCAGCTGAGCTCACCTCGAATGGCGAAGTCGTACGGGGTCTCGTCGCAATCATTGCTGGCGATGTTCACCGTGGCGTTGTGGATGCCTAAGCCAACGGGCGTATAGGTCACATC
>JBJXEZ010000036.1:0-5211 GCA_046153695.1 Saprospiraceae bacterium | reverse complement strand
GATGTGACGGGTGACGGCGGGCAAACTCGCACAAAGGGCAAGCAGCAGGCTGGTAAAGGCGATTTTTTTCATAAAAAAGGCATTACGATTTGGGCAAGCCAATCTTGTCGCGCAATTCTCCGACAGTCATTTCCAATAACGGCTCGTACTGAAAATTGTGGTACAGGTTGGTCCGGGTGCGCCAACCGCGCTTGAAGGCCCTGAAAACGGCTACTGGATACAGAATCAGCCCAACCGAGACGGCACCACTGTTCAGAAACCAGGCGACAAGCGACGTCCGGCAGCCGGTTGCCAGTTCCCAGGCCCCGATTTCCGCCTCGCCGCGCCAGTTGGCCGGGTAACCCGTCAGGACATGGTGAATATCGTGAAACCGGGCTATTCGCACCCGACTTGGTATGTTGGGCAGGTAGATTGGGTATTTACCGATATACACAGCAAACCATTTGGCTGTGTAGGCATCCGATGAGAAACCAAAGCGCTCGAACAGTTGGGCGAGAGCAACACGAATGCTCAAATTTTCTTCATACACTTCCATGGGCATTGCTATTGACGGAATGAAAAGCGGACAAAGTTCCATGCTTTTCATCTGGGTGATGTTCGTACCGGTGTTTTTTTTGCCAACGGCATTAAACCTCTGCTCGCTTTACCTATCTTAACCCGCAAATTTTTGTTCATAAAAAAAATTCAACCACAGTATGAAAACGCATCTTTTCTCTCGATGGACGGCGGCGCTGATTTTTGCCCTTCTCGCCGCTCCTATGTTCGCTCAAAACGCCAGTACGGAGGCCGACATTGATAGTACAGGCTTGCCCGGCGATCACTTCAGCCTGGAAGGAGCCATTGAGTTGTTCAAAAAATCCCAGTCGCCCGAAGATTTTGAAAAACGCCTGAACGCTGACGACAACGGTGTCAACAACCTCGACCTCAACAACGATGGCCAGGTGGACTACATCCGCGTGGTGGACAATATGGATGCCGACTTGCATGCGCTCGTACTGCAAGCCGTGATGGGCGACAACGAATCGCAGGACGTGGCCGTCATCGAGATCGAAAAAGATGGTCCCGAAGAAGCCATCCTCCAGATCATTGGCGACGAAGACCTGTACGGCGAACAGGCTATCGTGGAGCCTTTTGAAGAAGGGGAGGAAGACGACGAAGATGACCGGGGGCCTGCTGCACGCATGGGGCGGGTTCGCGTGGTCGTGAATGTGTGGTTTTGGCCTGGGGTCCGGTTTATGTATGCACCGGGCTATCGTGCCTGGGCATCGCCCTGGCGTTGGGGGGCTTACCCGGGCTGGTGGCGCCCGTGGCGTCCGCATCCGTTCCGGGCATTTCATGTACGGGTGGCACCTTTCCGCGCACGCTGCCACGTCGTGGGCATACACCGCGTACACCGTGCCCACGCTGTATACGCACCGCACCGCCGACATTCCACCGTGGTTCATTCGCGCACGACGACCGTTGTGAAAGCCCGTGGCCCGCACGGCGGCGTGTACACCAAAAAGACGACTACCTGGAAAAATGACCGCGGTACGCGCAAGACGACTACCGTCAAAAAGGGTAGAAACGGCAATGTGAAGAAAACCACGACTACGCGGAAGCGCCGCAATTGATGCGCGGCTGATTTCACATAAAAAACGCAGCGGCGCGAAGACAGGGAGTGTAAAAAAACTCCGTCTCTTCGCGCCGCTGCGTTTTTTTTATGGAACCCTAGAAATCGCTAATCCGCCCCGTGCATCATTTTCCGCAAGGGGAACGACAGCAGGAACAGAAGCAGACCTGCTATGCCCGCCATGACCACGAAGATCATGAAAAACTGGTACAGGTCTTTCACCGGGCCGAAAAATTGCGGGTATTCCAGCGGAAGCGATATGCGCTCGGCTACTGCAACCTGCTCGGCCGTGGGCTGTACCTGGCCCTCCAGAATACCGCGGTAGGTGGTTTCGTCAATGCCGTTATCCAGGGCCATTTTGTACTCCCGACCAGCAGGCGGGTACAGGCCGCTGAGCTGACCAGCTGCTTTATTGGCCACTGCGTTGGCCAAAAACCACACGCCAAACAGCAGCGACACAAATCGCATGGGCGACAATTTGGACACTAGAGACAACCCGATGGGCGACAGGCACAACTCGCCAATGGTGTGGATTACATACAGACCGACGAGCCACAGCATGCTCACCTTGGTGTCCAATCCGAGCCCCTGAACGCCAATTCCAATAACAGCGTAACCTATAGCCAGGGTAATGAGGCCGAGCGCCTGCTTGACCAGGGAATTCGGCTCGGACTTGCGCTTGGCCAATGCTACCCAAATGGCTGCCGTGATGGGCGCCAAAATAACGATGGACACAGCATTGATGGACTGGAAATAACTGGCTGGCACGCTGTCCATCGTGACGGAGGCCTGTCCATTTGCCAAAAAAGCGATGTTTTGGTAAATCAAGTAGCCCGCAGGAAGCAGGACAAATGCATACAGCAGGCCCGAAAGGCCGTCCAGGCCACGAGTGAAATTATTGCGGATGATATTGAACGACCAGTACAGGGCACCCAGTAAGACTACGGACCCCAAATGTACCAACCACATAGGCATGTTCAGGCCGATCTGTCGGTTGGTTTGTTCCTCGGCAAAGAACGTGAGCGAGGCACCCGCCTGCTCGAACGCGGCCCAGAAAAACACAACAAAAAAGGCGGAAACGTAGATCACGATGATCCGGTCGCGCTCGATCTTGGCCAGCGACTTGTCCGTGATGATCATGACCATCATGCCAATAGTGGTACCGTATATGATGGCTGCGACGGTGTCGAACGCCAGGAACTTCCAGAAAGAAAAGACCAGTACCGCGGCCAGGCCCACGCCAAGCATGAGCTGGCGGGTGTCGAGCCCAGCGCTGGCTGCTGTAGCACTGTCTTGGGTCTTCACGGCCTTGTTGGGAAGGTCGCCGATGGGGTTGCCTTCGGGGTCCACGACGTAGCGGTTTTTTTCAAAATGAAACAACAGCGTACCGATTATCATGCCGATGCCGGCAGCGAGGAAGCCCCACTTGAAATACTCCGGCAGCGGCGTATTGTCGGGTGCGTATCGCTCGCCCAGGAAGCCACAAACCAATGGTGCAATGAACGCACCCAGATTGATACCCATGTAAAATATGGTGTAGGCGGCATCGCGGCGCTTGTCTTTTTCGGTGTACATCTGCCCGATCATGGACGAAATGTTGGGCTTGAAAAAGCCGTTGCCTATGATCAGAAAGACCAGGCCTGCCCAGAGCAAGGCCGTGGCCATGCCGATGTTCTGGTACATACTGGCACTGCCAAACATGAGGAACTGGCCTAAGGCCATGAGTGCCCCGCCAGCCACGATAGACTTGCGGTTGCCCCAGTACCGGTCGGCCACATAACCGCCAATGAGCGGGGTGAGGTAAACGAGGCCGGTGTAGCTGCCGTAGATTTCCGATGCTTTTGACCGGGAGAAGGCCAGGCCGTTGATCATGTAGAGCGCGAAGATGGCCCGCATACCGTAGTAGCTAAAGCGCTCCCACATTTCGGTGAAAAAGAGCAGGCTCAATCCTCTCGGATGCCCGAATAATTCGTGTTTCTCTGCTGACATAAAATTGCTTTTTCGATGAACGATGTTGTTGCCTGCGGATAGTTGGCTATTGGCTGTTAGCCGGTGGCTTCCGAGCGCGATGTCGTTTGCTAACGGCTAACAGCCAATATCCGCAGGCGCAAATGTGCGAATTTTTCCGGCTGTGGTATTTTTCCGGCGGGTCGTTTTTGATCTGGCGAGAAAATGCAAAACATGATTTGGCAGTTGTTGGCTTAAATGCCAGGTTGTACTTCCAGGCAAAGCCCCTAAATTTGCTCGCTTTCGCTTCGGCACTGAATTATAGACTTACTCGTTAATCTGCCAAAGTAGAACCATACACCCAAAAGACGAACAAATTCGATCCACGATGAAAAAAATAGCCATTGCCCTCCTTTTGCTTTTCGCCTTCGGCTGCAGCCCTGCCGAACCGATTGATATTCCGCTGCCTACGCAGATTTGTGTAAAAACCCAACATCATACCTGGCCGATACCCGATGCCACGATCTATGTAAAGTATTTCGCGGACACGTTTCCCGGCTATGACCAGCCGGAAGCCTACTTCGATGCCGTGTTCAAAACTGACAAAAACGGCCGCGGCTGTATTCAGCCCGTGCCCGAGGGGCGGCATTGTTTGGTTGCACTGGGCTACGACAGCCTGTATTATCCCCACGACGTGAAAGGCAGCGTATATGTGACTGTTTCGCTGGACGGAAAGGCGAAAGTGGACACCATTATATATGTGACCGAGAAGCACTGAAATTTTACCAGGCTCTACGTTCAAAATACGGTGCCTGCGATTTTAGGTTCGGATTGTCCACAAATCTGCCGTTAATTTGCGGCCAGATTTTTGCCTAACAGGCCATACGACCATGCGACACCTAACACCTTTTTTTTCTTGCTGAAAGACACCCGTCCTCCACGCGATCATGGCGCTTGGAGGATTTTTTTTGTTCAACGGATACCCAGTTTCAACTGACAATGGCGCTCAAGTACAAACGCATCCTGCTAAAACTTTCCGGCGAAAGCCTCATGGGCAAGCAGCGCTACGGCATCGAGGCTGATATGCTCCAGCACTACGCCTACCAAATCAAGGAACTGCGCGATTTGGGCGTGGACGTGATCGTGGTAATCGGCGGCGGCAATATTTTCCGGGGCATCCAGTCCACAGGTTCGGGCATCGAACCCGTCACCGGCGACTATATGGGCATGTTGGCTACCGTCATCAACGGCCTCGCCCTGCAAAGCGCACTCGAAAGCATTGGTGTCTACACCCGCCTGATGACCGCCCTGCGCATGGAGAGTATCGCCGAACCGTACATCCGCCGCCGAGCCATCCGCCATTTGGAAAAAGGTCGTGTTGTCATTTGTGCCGCTGGCACCGGCAACCCCTACTTCACGACGGACAGCGCCGCTGCTCTGCGGGCAAATGAAATCAGTGCCGATGTGATCCTAAAGGGAACCCGTGTGGATGGCATTTACACCGCCGATCCCGAAAAAGACCCTTCTGCAATCAAGTTCGACAAACTCACGTTCGCCAAAGTCATAGCCCTTGGTCTCGAAGTGATGGACATGACCGCTTTCACGCTCTGCCAACAAAACAACATGCCCATCATAGTATTCGATATTAATTC
>JBJXEZ010000023.1:0-5680 GCA_046153695.1 Saprospiraceae bacterium | reverse complement strand
GGGCAGCCTGAGGAAACGGCGAAATATTTTGAGCAAGGATTTGCCGTGCTCCCGCACCACCTGCGCATCGGGCGGGACGTGGCATCGCTGTACCGGGGGCCGTTGATGGGCGGTGCGGAACCAGCATTACCGGTTGCCTTTGCATTGCCGGTAGAAAGCGCGGATGCGCTGTTGTTGTACGACCAAAAAAGCGGGATGCTGGATGTCAGTTATGCGGCGGCATGGACGCTTGGCCGACAATTGGCACTGGAAGACCGGGCATTTGCGCTGGATTTGTACAAATTCAAACGCCGTCAGGCGATCAAATCAAACCGGACGACCCAGACCGTTAAGGCTGGGGCGGGGAGCGTTGCGCATTTGGCTATTGGGAAAAACGCAACCGCCGAAGACGACCCCTTGGTACAGGGGCGGATAACGAAGTGGCTGAAACAATACGAAACCTTGCAAAATATCCCCTTTCATTACCTGGTGCCGCAGGAAAACTTGCTTCCGGAAGAATCCATTCGATTTTTCCGCCTTGCCCCAAGATGGATCGCCACTTTGCAGCACGGGGCGCTCGGGGTAGGGGGCGATTTTTCGGGTGGAAAGGCAATCGTACCCACAAAGGCACCGGATCGATGGGGTTTTTTCCTGCGGAGTAGGGTAGTGATGGAATTTCCGAAGTTGCGCATCGAGGGCTTTTCGACGCGAAAAACCAATCAGGAAGACCGAAGTGGCCCGATTGCGCCGAGCGAAGTTCGAAAAATGAATGAAAACATACTTTTAGTTTTATTTGACAGCACAATTCAAACAGTTGATATTTTTCTCGATCCGAGCAACCTGTATTTTGGATTCAAGGAAGAGGCTGGCGATTTGTTCAAGGACTTGAAGAACACGGACGGCAGTGAGATCACCGCCCAGAACGTCGTGAGGGACATAAAGGTGGATGCGGCGCACTGGCGTAATGCACAGACCCGAATATTGAATGTTGACGTTTGGGCGAAACGTATGCGCGACCAGTTGCTGGCAAGTACTGGTAATCCGGAGTTCAATTTGTTTACGTCTGCCGATTTTGCCTTGCAGATGATAGAAGGTGCACCCAGAGTTCGTTTTTTCGTCGAGTAGTAGAGATCGAGGTGTAAAGACAAGGAAGCCGTAAAATCAAATCACTAATTTAACATAACATCAATTATGGTTTTTATTGCCTGAGAATCAATCCCATATATGCTTCCTTTGTGCTAATCTTGCCGTCAAATTCAGGCTTCAACGGCAAAACGTACCCATGCACAAAACACTTATACCATTTTCGTCCGTAACGCAGCTCGCCAAGACGGATATAGCCTATGCTGGGCTTGATTCGGCCTTGCGACCATTCTACCGTCTTGATCCCTCTCTTGAGAATTTTTCAAAAGCGATTGATGCACGCAAGGCTTTTCAAGTTCCGCGTGAAATTCTTGTAGCCGCTTTATTGGATCAGTATCGTGATATGCCCGAAGCAGATGGAATACAGAATACGATCAATTCCTTGCTGCTGCCCGACACATTCACCGTTGCGACAGCCCATCAACCTTCGTTGTTGCTTGGGCCGTTGTATTTTGTGTACAAGGCCATATCCACGATCAACCTTGCCGAAACGGTGCAGAAGTCTACTGGCAAGCGTATTGTGCCCATATTTGTTTTGGGCAGTGAAGACCACGACCTGGATGAGTTGAACCACATCCGCTTGTTTAACAAAGAAATACGATGGGAACCGGGGCATTCCGGCCCGGTCGGGGAAATGCCGACAAATACGCTTGGGCCTGTGCTGGAAGAACTTCGAGGTGTGTTGGGGCAATCGGATTCCGCGCAACTCCTGTTTCAAAAAATTGAACAGTGCTACACCGGTCACAAAACCTTTTCGGAGGCAACACAAGCGCTGTTGCACGCTTTTTTGGGGAGATTTGGCTTGATCGTGCTCAATATGTCCACTCCGGCACTGAAACGCCATTTTTTACCGATCATGCAGGATGAATTGGTCAACCAGCATTCAAACCGGTTGGTCAACCAGACCATTGAGCAACTGACGGCCTTAGGATTCAAAAGCCAAGCGCCTCCTCGCGAAATCAACCTTTTTTACCTCCAACAGGGCAGTCGCGAGCGGATCGTGCAGGAAAATGGTCAGTACAAGGTGCTGAACACCAACCTTGTATTTGACCGAAACGCGATTTTGCGCGAACTTGACGAGCACCCCGAACGCTTCAGCCCCAACGTAGTGCTCCGCCCGCTTTTTCAGGAAATGATTTTACCAAATCTGGCATATATCGGCGGTGGTGGTGAGTTGGCGTATTGGTTGGAAAGAAAATCCGTGTTCGAGCACTATGGCCTCCCCTACCCTATTTTAGTGCGGCGAAATTCGGTTTTATGGTTCGATAAGGATGCGGCAAAACGGTCACTCAAATTTGGCTTTGCGCCAGCCCGTTTTTTCGAAGAAACGGATACCCTGATTCGCGCTTTTATTGAAGGTCAAGGCGGTTCCGAAGTCAACCTTTCAAAACAAATTGTTGCACTCGAGTTGTTGTACAATGAACTTGCGAACAAGGCGCAACTGATTGATCCTACATTAGTTAGTTTGATCCGGGCAGAAGAAGTCAAAGCCGTAGCGCAAATGCAACATCTGGAAGGCAGGTTACTGCGGGCAGAAAAACAAAAACACGAAGTAGCCATAAATCAATTGCGCGGACTCAAGGAAAAACTCTTCCCGGGTAATAGCCTTCAAGAACGTACAGACAACTTTATCCCCTATTACCTGAAGTACGGCGACCAATTTTTTGAAACACTTCAAAGCAATTTGGACCCGCTTGAGAGCGGATTTGTGGTATTGGAAGAAGACTACAGCTAACAATCAAGTCCTTGACCCCCAATTGCTTTCTTCCGATACAACCACGTTGAGTTCCCGTTTGCGCTCCAAGTGCAGCCTCAGCGCCAGTTTAGCGGCTATTGCTGCTCGCTGCTCGCGAGATCGCACGAGAATATCCGCTGAATAAAAGTTTTTGATAAAATTTGTGTCAAAATCGGCAGAAACAAAGGCCGGATGATCCATAACGAAAAGGCCAAAAGGCAGGGTTGTGGCCACGCCTTCGATTTCGTAATCAGCGATTGCCTGCTTCATTTTTTGAATCGCCTCCGCTCGTGTTTTTCCGTGAACAACCAATTTAGCCAAAAGCGGATCGTAATAAATCGGCACTTCCATGCCCTCGTCGTAGCCGTCGTCTACTCGGATGCCGTCGCCCTTGGGAATGCGGTAGTGGTTCAATGTGCCCACGGACGGCAAAAAATTGTTGAGCGGGTCTTCTGCGCAAACGCGCAACTCAATGGAGTGCCCGTTGATGGCCAAATCTTCCTGCTTGAAACCCAGGATTTCGCCGCGTGCGACCCGGATTTGCCATTCCACCAAGTCCAGCCCGGTGATGAACTCCGTGACCGGGTGTTCCACCTGTAAGCGCGTGTTCATTTCCAAAAAGTAAAAATTGCGGTCGGTGTCCACGAGAAACTCGACTGTGCCAGCGCCGAAGTAGTCGCAGGCCTGGGCAACCCGAACGGCTGCCTCGCCCATGGCTTTGCGCATTTCGGGCGAAACAATAGCGCAGGGGGCTTCTTCCACCACTTTTTGGTGCCGCCGCTGCACGGAGCATTCCCGCTCGAACAGGTACACGATGTTCCCGTGGGTATCGCCGAGCACCTGAATCTCGACGTGGCGGGGCGAGGCGACGAATTTTTCAATAAACACGGCCCCGTCGCCAAAAGCGGAGACCGCCTCAGAAATAGCGCGTTCCATCTGCTCTTGCAGTTCTGCTTCCCGTTCCACCACCCGCATGCCCTTGCCGCCACCGCCAGCGCTGGCCTTGATCAAGATGGGGTACCCTACCCTTCTGCCGATCTGCTTGGCCATTTCCACGTCGGTAATCGCCTCCTCGATTCCCGGCACCATCGGCACCTCGAAGCGTTTCGCGGCCTCTTTGGCGGCGAGTTTGTTGCCCATCATCTCGATGCTCTTGGGGCTTGGGCCGATAAACTTGATGCCCGCATCCGCCACTTTTTGGGCGAAAACGGCATTTTCGCTCAAAAAACCGTAGCCGGGGTGAATGCCGTCCGCACCAGTATTTCGGGCCGCGTCGAGGATTTTTTCGGCCAACAAATAACTCTGGGAAGAGGGCGCGGGGCCGATGCACACCGCTTCGTCGGCAAACCGCACGTGCGGCGCGTGGCGGTCAGCCTCCGAATAAACGGCAACAACCTGGATGCCCATTTTTCGGGCGGTTCGCATGACGCGCAGGGCGATTTCGCCCCGGTTGGCGACAAGGATTTTATTCATGTTTTAGGCAAATTGCCCTGAGCCGGCGGCCAGAGCGCGTCTTGGATTTCGTGAAAAAGCCGCTCGGTCAACCGATTGGGCAACGAGCGGCCCGCAAAAATGCGAACAGGCACGATACCGCGAACGGCATTGGTGAGAAAAATTTCATCGGCATCCTGCAGGTGCTCCCATGTGGTGTTTTTTTCCAAAACACCGCCCGCGATTTCCATGACCGTGGCGCGAAAAACCCCGGCCACGCAGCCTTCGGTCAGCGGCACGGTACAAAGCCGATCGCCCTCCCACCAAAACACATTGCTGCTCGTGGCCTCGCAAACCCGGTCGTGGCAGTTGAGCAGCAAAGCGTCGTCCCAGCCAGCGACGCGGGCCTCCCGAGCCGCCACCACATAGCGGGCTGCGTTCAGCGTTTTCAGGTTTGAAAACTGGTCAACGGGCAATCGAACGGATCGGCAAAGCCCGACTTCGATACCACCGTCTGGCCACTCGAAACGGTTGCCTGCCATCGGTTCGGACACGATCAAAAACTGCGGATCGTCGTTTTCCGGGGCATACCGCCCGCCCGGCGACCTCCAAACGGTAAGCCGAACGCGCGCGCAGGGGTGTGCCGCACGCAGGATTTCTTGATGAAGCCGCCCCCTACCCCACCCTTCCGGCACGGAAAAGCCCAAGGCCGAAAGTCCCGAAAAAAGTCGCTCCTCGTGTCGAGCGAAAAGCGGAATTTGGCCGTCGAAAACACGAATCGTTTCAAAAATCGCGTCGCCGTAATAAATGGCGCGTTGCGCAATGGCCAGTTGATCGGGCATCTGTTGCAGCAAAGTACCGTTCAGGTTGACGCAAGGCATTATTGGCAAGAATTTTGACCGGCAAGGTAATTTGTAACAAGGGACAATCCGTCAAATTTTATGGGAAGGGACAACGCCCCGATTTTTTTCCCGGGCCTGAACGGCTTGCGAGCCATTGCCGCGCTGGCGGTGGTGCTTTCGCACATCACGGTTTGCCTGTACCGGTTTAACCTGGATCCGCACATCATCGGGTCGTTGCCCAACGGCAACCCCAAGGGCATTGATCTTTCAGACTTTGGCGTGACCATCTTTTTCGCCCTGAGCGGTTTTTTGATCACCTACTTGCTGCTGGCCGAAAACAGCCAGCAGACAATTAGCGTCAAGGATTTTTACATCCGGCGCATCCTGCGCATCTGGCCGCTGTACTACTCCTACTTGATCATTGCCTTAGTCGTCAGCCGACTGGCACAAGTCCCGCACGAATCCATCAGCGACCTGTTCTACTTTTTTTTCGCCCCCAACGTGCCCAAAGCCTTCCAGTTGCGTTCCGACCTGCTCGGCCACTACTGGT
>JBJXEZ010000081.1:0-12821 GCA_046153695.1 Saprospiraceae bacterium | reverse complement strand
TTAGGAATCCTAATCGGCAGCCAGCAATATAATTTGACAGAATACCTTTTAAAAATGCGCCCTCCCCATTGCCCAATGCTCTACCTTTACGCCCCGTAACAAATCAAACTTACGATGACGAAATATATCTTTGTTACGGGCGGTGTTACCTCCTCGCTCGGTAAAGGCATTCTTTGTGCCTCATTAGCCAAACTCCTCCAGGCACGAGGCTTCTCGGTAACCATTCAAAAATTCGATCCCTACATCAATGTAGACCCCGGTACGCTCAACCCATACGAACACGGGGAATGCTATGTGACCGACGATGGTGCCGAAACCGATCTCGACCTCGGCCACTACGAGCGCTTCCTCAATACACCCACTTCCCGGGCGAATAACGTGACTACCGGCGCTGTCTACCAGACCGTTATCAACAAAGAACGCGCTGGCGACTACTTGGGTAAGACCGTGCAGATTATCCCCCACATCACCGACGAGATCAAACGCCGTATGCTCCTGCTCGGCCAAACTGGCCAGTACGACATCGTGATCACCGAACTGGGCGGCACCGTGGGCGACATTGAATCGCTGCCCTACGTTGAGTCAGTACGTCAGATTCGATGGGAATTGGGACGCGACAACTGCCTCGTGATCCACCTCACACTCGTGCCCTACCTGCGAGCAGCCAAGGAATTGAAAACCAAACCCACCCAACACTCGGTGAAAGAACTGCTCAGCCTCGGCGTGCAACCCGATGTGCTGGCCTGTCGTACCGAACACCCGTTAGGAACCGACATCCGCCGCAAACTCGCCCTGTTTTGCAATGTAGAAATGTCGTCGGTAATCGAAGCCATCGATGCCGACAGTATTTACGACGTGCCACTGCTACTGCTCAAAGAACGCCTTGACGCAGTGGTCATTTCCAAACTACACCTCAGCGACCGCCGTGAACCCGACCTTGGTTCTTGGAAAACTTTTTTGGGAAAACTTAAAAACCCCTTGCATGAAGTCAGTATCGGTCTCATCGGCAAGTACAACGAACTGCCCGACGCATACAAGTCCATCTACGAGGCTTTTGTACATGCGGGTGCCGTGAACGAGTGTAAGGTGCGCGTAGTGCCCATCCATGCCGAGGAATTGGAGGGTAACTACAAAGACGTGAGCAAGTTACTCGCTCCGCTGAACGGTATTCTTGTTGCACCCGGGTTCGGCGAACGCGGAATCGAAGGCAAATTACTGGCCATACGGTACGCCCGAGAGCACAACGTTCCCTTCTTCGGAATCTGCCTCGGTATGCAAACCGCCTGCGTGGAATTTGCGCGGAATGTTCTGGGCCTCGCCGGAGCCGCCTCCACCGAAGTGGACCGCAAAACTCCGCACCCGGTCATTGACTTGATGAACGACCAAAAAAAGATCACCAAAAAAGGCGGCACAATGCGCCTCGGCGCTTTCCCGTGTGTTTTGGAAAAAAACACCAAAACTTATGCTGCTTACGGCCAAACGGAAATAACCGAACGCCACCGCCACCGCTGGGAGTTCAACAACGCCTACTTGCCACAATTCAAAAAGGCCGGTATGGAACCGTCGGGCACTAACCCCGACACCAACTTGGTGGAAATCATGGAACTGAAAAACCACAAGTGGTTTGTTGGTGTGCAATTCCATCCCGAACTGAAAAGCACCGTAGAGCGCCCGCACCCGTTATTTGTGGATTTCGTTCGGGCGTGTATGGGTAGTGCAGTCTCGGATTAAGAGCGTGTTTGGTTGCGATTTTTCTCTTACCCTTTTTGATGGATGTATTCCAGGATTTGTTGCATTTCCGTGCGCCAAGGTTTGTTTGAACCAACAAAATTGTTGTGCATGAAACTGAAAACGAGCGTTTTACCACGAGCGGTTACCAAATAACCGCTCAAACAGTGTATGCCGCTCATGCCACCGGTTTTGGCAAAAACAAAGGGTTGACTGGACATCTTGGCATCCCCGGCGCTACCGGCAGGGTTTCGGGTACTGGCGGGGAACAGGTTGAGCAAGCGTTCGTGCGGCTGTGATGCCCACAGTTTTTGCAAAACCCGCGCCAGCATACGCGGTGTGGCGAGGTTGTAGCGCGAAAGCCCGGACCCGTCAACCCAACGGGGGCGCTGTGGCAGGTCGGCGAACACACTGTCCAGCATCCAGCGGATGGCTAAGTCGGGTTGCAGCACGCCAAATTTTTGGCCCGAGCACACGATCAACAGTTGTTCGGCTACAAAATTATCGCTCTGATACATCATGCGCCGCAGCACCGTGTCAAGTGGTGCCGAGTAGTGGGTATGCCAGTTTTCAGGGACATATTCGTGCTCCCCACCGGCCAGTTCTTCTACCGGTCTGCCAAGTGTGTCGCCGAGTAATTGACCGAGGTCCACACGGGTGAACGGCAACCAGTGCTCGCGTGCCTGATCTGTTGCCATGGCAGGTAAAACCCACAAATTTTCGTGCTCACGGCGCTCTATATCCTTGGCGGGTATCGGGCCGAGGAAGTTGTTTTTGAAAAAAGGCGGCTCCACCAAAAGGTCGGGAGCCAATCGTACGGTGTTGCCGTACATCGGCAGGATGCTTCGTTCAGCCTGGTAATCGTCCTGGTAGTCATCCCAAGCCCATCCGGGACCATACCGCCCGAATGCCGATTGGCGCGGGAGTATTTGCAGCGTGTCGGGCTGGCTTTTCAGCCAATCAAAGGCCAACTGCCAGTACTGGAACCTGGGATGCAAAAACGTTGGATCGCCCGTGCCACGCACGAGCAGGATGCTCCTGTTTTCATCCGAATTCAGGACATGCCGTTGCGTTTGCAAGGAAGGAATAGAATCGCCAAGTACCTGTAAGCAGGTGGCCAGTGTCAGGATTTTTGTATTCGATGCCGGAGTAAAATACTTGTCGCCGTTTATTTCTGCGATTGTGTTTCCCGTTTCTGGATCGAGTAGAACAAAACCTGTCAGGCTTCGGGCAAAAACGGACGACTGTTCTATTCGCCTTTGCAAATCACGGCTCAGTCGGCGTTCGGCATGGCGTGCTGAAACGCAGGAAAGCAAACTACCCAACAGGAGCAGAGCAACAAACCTCATCGTCCGGCAGGATTTTTTTGCCCGCGCTGAAGACGTTTGATGGTACCTGTCAGGCGGCTAAGGCGCGTTTGCGCCTGTTTGGCGGTGATGACCCACTCCACATATTCGCGTTTGTTTGAGAAACTCAGCGCATCAAACATGGTTTTTTCGGCTGGGTGCTTTTCCAAAACCACCTGCAAGTCTTCAGGCAAGCGAATGGTTTTGGTAGTCGAATCGGCATACTTGAAAATTGCGCGTTCTGGCTGTACTTTGGCTTCCTCGGCAAGGTCTTTTTCCGTTTTGAACCGAAAACAAAAAGCCGACCATTTGCTGTCAAAAGAGATCAAGTTGATCCAGCGCACGTCCGGGTTTTTCAAGACGGCATCCCAGCCAATGTCGCGGGTCAAATCGGTCTGTATGCCACCGCTGCCTTTCGGGAAATACGTCCACACCGGAATGCCCGGCTTGAGTATAGCGAACACAGCCAATGCGCCTTTCAGCACGTCATCTTGTGTTTTTACAAACCAATGTGCCGAGTCGAACTGCTGGCTTGGGTCAGTGGTAAACGTGCATCCACCGGCCTCGCCCGCGATTTTTTCGGGAAAGTCATCGGGTGTGTTCAAACATAAAAACACATGCGGGAGACGGATTCGAAACTTGCTGAGCATAGACTACTCATTGATATTAAATATGCCACCGGAGACGATCAAGTCGGTTTGGCCTGCTGCGCTCGCTGTAAACTGGAACGTACCGGTGAGTTTCCGGGTGGTCGCCTCCGAAAATACTACAGTGCCCGATCCGAGGGAGCCTGTTGCTGCGTACACTATGGGTGTTGCAGCATTGGATTTGTACTGGGCGGTCAGTGTCCCGGCAGCAACGGTATATTCTTTCCCCAGCGTAATGCCTGAAGGCACAGCAAGAACGATGGCGGAACCGTCGGCGGCAGTTGCGGTAATGGTCGTAGTGCCAATGGCATTGACGAAAGTCGCGCCGCCCACAGTGGTTAAACTGGCCCAACCTCGCCCGTCCACGGTGGCCGTCACCACGCCGCTGCCTACGGTGGAGTCGCCGGTTTCATGGTTTTTGTTGCAGGAAATGCCAAGAACCAGGGTGCATAGGCCCCAAAAAAGAGTTGTTTTGATTTGCATAGTTGACGATGTTGGTGTTGCTACTTATTTGATGTTTTTCAATGTGCCAAAGTCCAAAAACGTGTTTAAGCGCGTGGCGCCCTGTTCGTAACCGTTGTTGTACGGGCAGTTTGCGCGGCTGTGTCGGGGCAGCAGTGGTCAGGACCAAAAAAAATGTTGACTTCCTTTATGAACATACCAGTCTCTTGAATGGCTGCGGAAATCATGTCGTTGATTTTGGGCAAAAGTATCACTTCTATTTTGGACAAGCAAACGAACGGTCAGGCCCCTTCCACCGTCCATCCGAGGTGCTCGAAAAGCATTCTATACCCGGCGGGAATGAGTCCGAATGCGCTCATCGTTATACAGTTGAAAAGTTGAAGTGAAATTTAATGGCATTTGAAATAGTCGAACGGCTCCAGGCAATCCAAACATTTGAACAGCGATTTGCAGGCTGTTGAGCCAAATTGGGAGATCATTTCGGTATTCGAGGAGCCGCACTGGGGGCAGGCGAGTACGCGGCGTTCGCCGAGCAGGGCCTTTTTGTCCATGGTTGTTTCGGCTGGCGGCGCTATGCCGTAGCGACGCAATTTTTCATGTCCCTCGGTTGTAAGCCAGTTCGTCGTCCAGGCAGGACTGAGTACTGTGGAGACAACAACCTTGTCGAAGCCGCCCTCTTGCAGTACAGCACGGATGTTCACTTCAATGGCGTTCATGGCCGGGCAACCGCTGTATGTAGGTGTAATGATTACTTCCAAAACACGGTCAGTTTCGTGCCAGCGGAGGTCGCGCAAAATGCCAAGGTCGGCAATAGTGAGTACAGGTATTTCTGGGTCGCACACGCTGCCGAGCAGGCGACGTGCTTCGGGGATCGGGTCAGGTTGGGCCATGGTGGAGGGTTACTGGTTAGAAGGTTAGAAGGTTACTGGTTAGAAGGTTAGAGGGTTAGCGGAACCAGCAACCTTCTAACCTTCTAACCAGTAACCCCTTTATGGCGTAGCCCGCGCCAGTTCGATCATGGCGCTGAGCTCTTCCACGAGGGCGTCGTTGTCGCCGGAATAGCCGACGCTCTTGAACCGAATTTTGCCTTTCTGATCCACGATGAACTTGGTTGGAATGCCACTTACGCCGAAGGAGGCCACCACAGTGTCCTCGTTATCCATCAGAACATTGAACGTGTAGGCCTTGCTCTGGACAAATTCGGTGGCGTTTTTCAATTTGTCACCGCCGCGCTCCCATGTATCCACAAAAACGAATGCCACGTTAGGATCGTCTTTGAACTTGTTCACTGCGTTTTGCATGCCGGGGAACGATGCTTTGCACGGTCCGCACCAGGTGGCCCAAAAATCTACCACCACGACCTTTCCTTTCAGGCTTTGAAGGCTTACTTCCTGTCCGTCCAGATTTTTCAATGCAAAGCCCGGCGCGGGTTGATCGAGCATTTTTTGGGCAATTTCCTTCTTCATGTTCTCTTTGGCGATCTTTTCCAGGCCCGCCAGGTAGGCATCAGTGCCTGCCGATGACTTGTCTTCCGAGGTGTACAGGCGTTTGAATTGCTCCTTCATTTTGGCTGAGGCTTTGCCATGAATGATGAAACCCTCCAGGCGGTAGCGCAGGTCGGAGGCCTTGGTGCGTTCCAGATAAGCGGTGTACCGCTCGTTCATTTCCGCCTCTTTGCCTTCTGTTATTTCCACGGCCTGGGCCTGGTATTTGAGAGCGGTGTGCGGGTCATTTTGTTTGTCAAGGATGTACGCGTAGGTGTCGGCATTTTGGGCAAATGTGGTCTTCCGATTGCTCTCCCAGGTGTGGTGCGGCATGTACGGCGGCTTGGTTTTTTGCGGACGCAGCATTTCATTGTAAGCCCATTCGGTGGCTTCAGCAGCCATGCGCAGTGCTTGTTCCATGTTTTCGCCCTTCTCGGCGAGTTTCCAGGCAGTATTGTTGTACACGCTGGCCCGGCTAGCGGGCGCCATTTTTTCAGCAGATTTTTTCAGCATGTCCCAGTTTTTTTGCTCCACGGCCTTGTTGCCCAGCATGACGTACATCTCGGCGACCTCGTCTTTTTCTTCAGTGGTTGCTGGCGGAAAATCCTTCAGGTAGCCCTCGATAGATTTTTCCATTTGGGCCATATCGGTGGCGCTGCGCAATTCCTGACGGCGTTGCTGGCGCACAAAAGTGCCTTTGGGAAAATCTTTAGTTATCGTTTCACGCAGTAGTTTTGCAGGCTCGGCAGCCGAAAGCCGGTCGAACAAACGGGCCATGGCGACGCGGTCTTTTTCAGGCAGCCCTGCTGCAGACACCTCGTTGAGCACAGCAAGGGCCTCGGCTTTGCCGTCGTCGCCTCGCTTGACAGCCATGATACAGTTGGCGTACGAAACGGCATACTGTTTTTTCAAAGCCGGGTTGGCCGCGAAGGCCGAATTGTACAAATCCAGGGCAACTCCAGGCTTACGGTCGAGTTCGAACAGGCTGCCCCAATCCCGATAAACGAGTGCATGAGCGGCAATACTTTGCGGTAGCGGTTTGCCCGCTGCATCATGAAGGTGTACGAAATAACCCTCGCCCTTGTTGTTATCCCAAGCCTCGCCAGCCGAAAAGGCCAGTACAGTCACTTGCGCGTTGGCACTCAGGGTAAATTGGCCGGCTATTTTTCCGCCAGAAATGTTCAGCAGCACATCTCGGGTTTGTGGCTGATCGGCAACATACTCCAGAACCACAGCCTCCACCGTTTCCGTGGCCTTTGCCAATGATCCGCTGGCTATTTCGTATTCAAATTGGATCGAAGCACCCGCTTTAGGCTTTTCGGGTGTGATTTTCAAGGGCGAAACTTGGGCTTGCACTAATGAAACAACGGCAAGCAGTACAGGCAATAGCAGTAGTTTTTTCATAAAAAAATTAGTTATGCTGTTTTTGTTTGAAGGAATGGCGAAGCATTTTTTTTCAAAAACGTGGGCATATAACCCGCGCCTTGCGCTCTGCCGGGTGGAAATACGTCAGCGAAAGTTCAAAAGCACCACGCGAGTTGTTCGCCACGGTTAGCGACGACATGGTTATGTCATAACTGATACCCAGCATCCAGCGCTCTAATTCAAGCATGGCCACAGCCGCAATGGACTCCAGTTGCATCCCGCTGTCAAGGCGGTTGCCGAGGCGCGACCAGGCACCGAGTCGAAGCGCCAATTCATTGTGGTCATTGTTCGAATAACGCAGGTTAAACCCAAAATCGGCTTCAAATGCGGGGCCTTGGCGCATGATTTGTACACCCGGCATCAGGCCGAAGTTGTTGCTTATGGGCAACAATCCACCCGTGTGCAAGGCCAAGCGCGAGTACAACTGCTCGGAGTTGTCATCGGCAAGGGTTACCACAGGTTGGTTAATGTGATGTAGCGCCGCGCCCGCCGACCAGTGGCCGCCGCTCTGCCCGAACAAGGCATACCACAGCACACCCGCGTTGAAATCGAGGTAAACATTGGTGTTGGCACCTGCGTTCGGCTCGCCGTTACCTGTATTGTAATCGGGCGCTTCAGTCACAGGGTCGAACTGGCGGCTGAACCACAGCCGGCCCCAATCTATGCTGTTTTGGCCAAAGCCCACCTGTGTGCCTACGCTCACGAAATGTTTGGTTCTGCGCGGGCCGCCAGCCAGTTGCATCAGAAACGCCCCGCCTAACTGGGCCTTGTTTTGGGAAAACCGGGCCGTGCCCGCCTCGTCGTGCATCAGCCCAATCCCGAGGGCAAAATAATCGTCGCGACTCACACCGAGGCGCATGTCGGCGGCGGCGGCATAGGTACGAAACGGTACGTCCGGAAGGATACTGCTCCACTGGTCGCGGTAATTGGCCGTCACGCGCCAGCGCCCGTCGAAGGCACCGGTCATGGCCGGGTTGAGGTTCCACGGCGAAGCAAAATACTGGGTAAATCGAGGGTCTTGGCCGTGCAAGTTGGTAACAACAAGCAGTAGAAAACAAGCCAAAATACCCCCCAAGGGTCGTGTTAAAAGTATCATAACAGTTGTTTTGCCTCGAATGAACGGCCAAATGTAATAATTAAATTATCGAACAAGCGCAGTATCCCCCTGCACAGTCTGCGAAAAACCGTCCAGGTATTCTACCTCGGCGTACCAGATGTATACACCCGATTGACAGAGCTGTCCTCGGAACGTTCCGTCCCAGCCGCGCAAGGCATCGTTGGCTGCAAAATCAAAATCCTCGTACACCAACTCGCCCCAACGGTCAAAAACCCGAAAAACCCGAACCCGCCGAATCTGGTCACCTTTGCCGTGTACGATCAATCGGTCGTTATTCCCGTCACTGTTGGGGCTAAAGCCAGTGGGTACATACACACCTCGCGGTTTTTCTACTACCACCCGTACTGACACGCTACCCGTACAGCCGTTTGAGTCGGTCACAAGCACGGTGTATGTGTTGGTGTACTGCGGGCTGGCCCAAACGGCAGAACATTCTGGCGGGTTGACGCACGTCAATTCGTCCACTTGTGCGCCTCGCCAAAAATATTTGGCGGCACCAGCAGTGTTAAACGCATCAGCGGTGAGCAGCACGCTGTCGCCAAGTGTGATGGTCACATCCGGGTCGGCTTGTACGATGATCGGCGCGGGTTGGTTCAGCACAAAGGTCGTGGTAGTGATGCAGCCCAATCCGTCCATTACCCGTGCAGCATAGGTGCTGGCAGCAAGACCAAAAAAAGTGCCCGAACCGGTAAATGTTTGCCCGTCAAGGCTGTACCTGTACGGCCCCGTTCCGCCGGTGACAGTTAATTGCGCCCATCCGTTTCGGTATTCAAAACACAGCGGTTCTCGCGTTTCCACCGAAATCAGCGGCGAATTTGGTTGACTCAGGGCCGTGCTGTCGGCGGCAGTACAGCCGTTTTTGTCACTGACGGTGACGGCGTACAGCCCCGGTCCAAGTCCGACAAGACTGCCGGAAGCGGCTCCAGTATTCCAAACGAACGTGTAGCCTGGTGTTCCGCCCTGCGGCAGCGCTTGCACCACGCCGTTGCTGTCGTTGTTGCAAACAAGTGGCTGCACGCCAAGAGCGAGTGTCAATGGTGGTGGTTCGGTCACCATAGCCGAGGCCGAGCCGGTACAGCCTTGTGCTGTTCGTGCGGTCACGGTATAGATAGCGGGCGGCAGGTTGTTTAGGGTTTGACCAAGTGCGCCGGTATTCCACCGGTACTCCGTAATAGGTTGTGGACTTTGCACCGAAACCACCGTCGCCGAGCCGTCAACCGAGCCAAAACAGGTGATATCAGTCGCCTGGATGACAGGCACAATGGGTGGCGGGTCATCGAGGAAATTTGTAAACACGGCGCTGCAGCCGGTCTGGTCGCTAACGGTAAGGGTATAGTTTTGGTTGCCAGCCAAGCCGTTGACGTACAAGGTGTCGCCTGTGCCAGGTACACTCCAAAAGAAGGAATAATTCCCGAATGAGCCGTTCCCCGCCCCTCCGCTCACCTGGTTCACGGCGGCCTGCCCGTCTTTAGCACCGTTGCAGGATGGCAGGATGAAAGCGACATTGACACGAATGCTGTCCCACTCCGTGATCGCCACTGTCGAGGTTGCACTACAGCCTTTGGTATCCGAAGCCGTCACGGTGTAGATTCCCGCACCGAGTGCGGAAGGGGTTGGTCCCATATGGTTGTTACTCCAGGAGAACGAATACGGTTGTCCGTTGCCACCGGTGGCAGTTGCGTTGGCCGCTCCGTCGCTGGCCTTCACGCAGGAGCGGCGGGTTTGAACAGCCGCTACTTGCAACGGCCCGGCGGGCTGTGTCACCACAGCGGACTGTGCGACGGCGGTACAGCCGTTGAAATCCGTCACAGTCAGGGAATAGGTTCCTGCGGTCAGCCCGCCCAAATCGGGCGTGCTCGCGGGTGGGTTCCAGGCGTATTGGTACGGTTGTGCGCCGCCGGTGGTTGTTGATTTGGCTGTACCGTTATTTCCTCCAAAGCAACTGACTGCCGTTGCTAAAACGACAACACTGAGTACTGGCGGTTGGCTAACGGTGGCTGAAGCCGAGGCACTACACCCGTTCGCATCCGATACGGTGACGGAATAAATGCCCATGCCAATGTTGGTGATACCGGGGCTGGAAGGTGCGTTCGGCAAGCTCCATGCAAACGCGAGCATACCCGTGCCTCCTTGTGCAAAAACCGTGACCGAACCGTTGGTTCCGCCAGAACACAAAACCGCCTGTGGCACAATGCTGTCAATCAGCACCGGATCTGGGCAGGGCAGGGTATCCGCAGACACAAGCGTACAGCCGTTGGCATCTGAAATTGTAACCGAATAGGCCCCGCAAACCAAATTTTGGATGCTGCCTGTAGTTTCTCCGGTGCTCCACATAAACTGGTGTGGCAGGGCCCCTCCCGTGGGCATGGCGGTCAGACTGCCGTTTTGGTCGCCCGCACATAGCGGCGGGTTTCCCGAAAACAAAACGGCCAGTGGCGTGGCTGCCGAAATGACCGCCTGTACGGTGGTGGAGCATCCGTTAGCATCGGTGACAGTGGCTGTGTACGTTCCTGCGCACAGGTTTTGCGGAGCAGGCTCGTCGGGCGGGATGCCGGTGTGGCTCCATGAAATGGTTCGCGCACCGGTACCGCCAGAAATGGCCAGGACCAGTTGGCCGTCGCAGGCTCCCGTGCAGGTTTCATCCTGTGCATTGGAAATTTGAACGACCAATTCGGCTGGCGCAACCAACGACACGCTCCGGGTAGCCGTGCAGCCGTTCCTGTCGGTCAGGGTGACCGTATGCACACCAGCACCCAAGCCGGTCGCTGTCTGCGTCGTTTGGCTATTGCTCCAAACATAACTGTACGGCAAAATCCCGCCGTGGGCGAAAACGGTGGCCATGCCATTGCTGCCGCCAAAACACGCGATCGGTGCAGAGCTTATACTGTCTACAACCATCAAGGTCGGCTGAAGCACCTGAACCAAAGTTACAGCCTGGCACCCGATGGCATCCGTCACGGTCACGGAATGAAACCCGGCCTTAAGACTGTCGGCGGAGAAAGTTGTGTCATTGTTATTCCATTTGTAGGTATAGGGAGGTATAGCACCGATGGCAAAAACCGAAGCACCGCCGTCCATGCCGCCAAAACAGGTCACAGAGTCCTGAGCGGAGGTGAACTCAAATTTGGGCGGTTCGCCGATTGTGTCTTGTGCGACTGCTGTACAGCCGTTGATATCCGTTACGGTGACGGCGTAGCAGCCTGCAAAAAGGTCTATGACAACCGGCCCGGTCATGATAGCACCACCCTGGCAACGCCGCCATGAGTAAGTTAGGGTACCGGTGCCACCAGTAGCCATGGCTGAAACGGCACCGCTGTTGTCGGCAAAACACTCCGCATCTGTCGCAGTGGTCTGGATGGTAATGGGCGGAGGTTCCAGTATAGAGAATGCGATGGTATCGCGGCAACCTGCGGTATCAGACACAGCTACCTGATAATTGCCTGCGGCAAAAAAAACAGAAAAATCACCGCTGGGAAAAGGGGCGGGATTTCCGACGATAAAAAACTGTGTCGGGCCTATCATACCGTTTGCGACAATTAGCGCAGAGCCGGTAGTGGTACCAAAACAGGTTGCTGAATCGAGCGTGGCCACACTGGCCGCAAGCAGGCACTCGACAAAGGTCATGTTTACCGTGACGCTTTGCACCGTGCAGCCGGGGTTGGCGCTGATGGGCCGAATTTCGATCACAACGAGGTTGCCGGGCACCAGCCCGTTCACCGTATGTGACAGTGCACCACTGGCTGGCAGCCAGGGGCCGCCATTCACACTGACCTCGAATCCGGCGCTTCCGGGGACTGGGTCCCAGACCCAGGTCATACTGCCACCGTTCATGGCGACCACTTGCGCATTGCCGGGGGCGGGCACCTCGCAGGGATTTCCGCAGGAGATTTGAGCAGACCAGCCTGCAGCGGTTCCGTTGGCATCGGAAACAAACGTCACCGTCAGGCAACCGCCTGGATTATTGGCAGAGGCCTGAACTTGAAATGGTTGACTGGGCAGACTATTGTTGAAACAAATCAGCGCGGGTGCAAGCACATTCGATCCGTCGAGAATGCATAGCGAGTCGCCCGACAAGAGCAGGAGGCTGTCAAAATGGAGTAAGATATGAGAACCGCCCATACCGTCGGGGCAGATAGTGGTGTGGAGATTTTGATTATCGGGGTAGTTACCTGCACTTCCGCCTCCATCGAGGAACGTGCCGCTGCACGAGGCGATGGGCGCACCGTTCATCACAAAGGTTTGGCCGTTGGCTGTCAGGGCACAGGAAAAGAACAGGGCCAAAAGAAGCGGTTTGTTAGACATAGTGCGGGGGTTGGTAACTGGTTTTCTGATGCAAAAAAATACAAAATGCCGGAGACATTCGAGCAAGATTTTGCTGCCTCCGGCATTTCGTATCAAATAGTACTTGTGTCCGCTGTGACCAACAGGCAGGTCACTGTTTTTTGCCGTCTGGTTTGGGAGCAGTCAGTGTACCGGGGCCACTGGTTGCGGGTGGGGGCACGGAACCGGCCGGGACCAGTGTGCCGGGGCCTGCTCCGCCCGATTGGGCACCCTGAGCGGCAGGTTGAGCGCCACCTCCAGCGGGCGAAAGGGCACCTGGAGCGGCCAAAGC
>JBJXEZ010000020.1:0-7565 GCA_046153695.1 Saprospiraceae bacterium | reverse complement strand
GGTGACTTTGAGTCACCCCGACACTATTTTCGAAGGTGGAGTAGAAATAATTGGTCTTGGACTCGAACTCGGCGGCGCAGGTGTCCACCATTTTGTACACCCGCCGGATGCCTCGTTTTTTGCGCTCGCGGGTCACCGATTTTTCGTCTACGCGCAGTATCCACGCGATTTGGGCATCGGAATAGCCGTTCTTTTTCAATTCGATGAAAAAATCGGTAGTGATGTCCTCCGGCACATTGACACGCAGGAGCCGCTCCTCCATTTTCACCAGGTTTTTGATCTGGCCGATAAACCAGGGGTCAATACCGGTGAGTTTGTGGACAGACTTGGACGGGATGCCAAGGCGTAGTGCGTCTTTCACGCGGTAGATGCGGTCGTCGGAAACCAATTCCAGGCGCTCCAGAATATCGTCGGTCCGCAACCATTCTTTTTTGTCGGCACCGAGGCCGGTGCGGCTGTTTTCCTGGCTTTGACAGGCTTTTTGCAGGGCTTCATTGAAGCTGCGCCCGATGGCCATGACTTCGCCCACGGATTTCATTTGCAGACCGAGGCGGTGGTCGGCGCCGTGAAATTTGTCAAAATTCCAGCGGGGCATTTTCACGATTACATAATCGAGCGTAGGCTCGAAGTACGCCGAAGTAGTTTTGGTAATCTGGTTTTTCAGTTCATCCAGGGTGTAGCCGATGGCGAGTTTGGCGGCTATTTTGGCGATGGGGTAGCCTGTGGCCTTACTGGCGAGTGCGGAAGAGCGTGACACGCGCGGGTTGACCTCGATGGCGATCAGGTCTTCGGTCTCCGGGTTTTGCGCGAACTGTACGTTGCAGCCGCCAGCAAAGTTGCCAAGCGCGCGCATGATCGTGATCGCTTGGTTGCGCATATCCTGGTAAGCCGTGTCGGACAGCGTCATGGCCGGTGCCACGGTTATACTGTCACCGGTGTGGATGCCCATGGGGTCGAGGTTTTCGACGGTGCAGATGATGACTACATTATCGTTGGTATCGCGCAACAGTTCCAGTTCGAATTCCTTCCAGCCAAGCACGGCTTTTTCCACCAGCACCTCGTGGGTAGGGGAGGCGGACAGGCCGCGTTTGAGGGCCTCGTCAAAATCTTCATCTTTCATTACAAAACCGCCGCCAGTGCCGCCAAGGGTGTACGACGGGCGGATAACAAGCGGAAAGCCAATTTTTTGTGCCGCTTCTTTCCCTTCCAGGTAGGAATTGGCAATGTACGAGGGCGCTACACTGAGGCCAAGATCAAGCACTAATTTTTTAAATGCTTCGCGGTTTTCGGTAGTCTCGATGGCGGCGGTGTCCACACCGATCATACGCACGCCATACTTTTCCCAGATACCCATTTTTTCGCACTCGATGGCCATGTTTAGCGCCGTTTGGCCGCCCATAGTGGGCAACACAGCGTCAATGTTGGGCAGGTCGAGGCTTTCCTGATGTTCTTGCAGAATAGCATCGATACTTTCGGGTGTGAGCGGGCGCAGGTAGCTGTGGTCAGCCGTCACCGGGTCGGTCATGATGGTGGCCGGGTTGGAATTGATAAGGGAGACCTTGATGCCTTCTTCGCGCAGGGAGCGGCTGGCCTGGCTGCCGGAGTAGTCGAATTCGCAGGCTTGGCCGATAACTATAGGGCCGGAGCCAATGATGAGTACAGACTGGATGGAGGAATCTTTCATTGTTTTGATTGACGGCAGTACCTTTCTTTGGTCAGGTTAAAAAAATGCCGGAAACCGGGTAAAAACCCGAGTTCCGGCATTTCCGAAGTGAAGGACGATCGTGTTCGTTTTTTCATTTCGAGGGGCGAAGGTAGGGAAAGGTTCGGCGTATTTCCAATTCTTCGGCATTGTAGTCTTGCTTTGAAAAATCTTTAGATTTGCGGCTTCATTCAGCATTGTTTAAAACACAAGACCATGTCCGACGAGAAAAACGACTCGACCCCCAACGAGAAACCCGCGGCTCCAAAAAAGCCAGCCGCCCCTGCGGCCAAACAGAACACTATGAGTATGTTCAACAAGAAAAATAACCGTGCCCTGATGCCCAAAGCAGGCGGTTCCAAAATGAAGGGCGCTGGCTTCAAGGGAGCTGGTGTGAAAAAAGGGAAATAGATAGTGTAGGTTTTCGATGGCTCGTTCGATAACAAAAGATGGATCGCTGTTTTTGAAATGCCTCCGAATATCAAAGCATATCCCCTCGGGATGCTCTGTGTCCAGAAAGTGCCAGACGGGTACCTCGCGTAGCCAAACGGCATTTTAAGCGTACACGAAAACCGCCTTTCAGCCTCAATGTAGTTTTCCGGACAGAGTCTTAGAGCGTGTTTGAAATTTAGTCGCCGGGCTTCAAGCGGCAAATTTTGCTCGCTTTCGCCTCGGCACTAAATTTTAAACACGCTCTAACCCTTTTTCCCTGTTTCTTAGAAATTTTGAAGCCGTGTTTGGAAAAATATCGCGGCTAAAAGTACCTTTGCGTTCCCTTAAAGGAAAGGTGTGTCGTATATCGACCCTTCTTTATTGATTTTAAACAAGTTACAAAAATAATAGCAACAAACTAAGGTATGCCTACCATCAATCAACTGGTGCGCAAGAGTCGCGAAAAAGTGGAGTACACGAGTAAGTCGCGTGCTCTGGATGGAAACCCACAGCGTCGTGGCGTTTGCACCCGTGTGTACACGACCACACCAAAAAAACCGAACTCCGCTCTGCGTAAGGTGGCCAAGGTGCGCTTAACCAACCAAATCGAGGTCATCGCTTACATTCCAGGCGAAGGCCACAACCTGCAAGAACACTCGATCGTGCTGGTGCGTGGTGGTCGTGTGAAAGACCTTCCCGGTGTGCGCTACACCATCGTACGTGGCGCATTGGACACCGCCGGTGTCAACAACCGCAAGCAAAGCCGCAGCCGTTACGGCACCAAGCGCCCGAAGAAATAGATTCTTTAATGATGAATAATGAATGATGAATGATGAATCCTGTGGGATTCCGTTCGTCGGACAAGATTCATCATTTATCATTCATCATTCATCATTATCACAGAATGCGTAAACACAAACCGAAACCTCGAGTATTGGCTCCTGATCCGCGGTATGGCGACACGATGGTAACTCGTTTCGTCAACCACATGATGTGGGAAGGCAAGAAGAGCGTTGCGTACGGCATTTTCTACGGGGCCATGGACCTCGTAAAGGCCCGCACCAACGAGGACGAGTTGCAAGTGTGGAAAAAAGCACTGAACAACGTCATGCCCCAAGTGGAAGTCCGCAGCCGCCGTATTGGCGGTGCCACTTTCCAGATTCCTACTGAACTGCCGCCAAATCGGAAGATTTCCATCGGCATCAAATGGATGATTAAGTACGCTCGCGCTCGCGCCGGCAAAGGAATGGCCGAAAAACTGGCCGCCGAAGTAGTAGCCGCCAGCAAGAGCGAGGGCAACGCTGTAAAAAAACGCGAGGACACGCACAAAATGGCCGAAGCCAACCGCGCTTTCGCCCACTACAAAGCGTAATCACGCGAGCCACCTCCAGCCTACCGTCGAAAAAACCCGATTCCGTTGCGGAGCAACAAATCTGGTTTTTTTGACGGTTTTGCTGTTTAAAGTATTGGGGTTTGTTGTTAGTTGATGTAGTGTTTCAAAATATATCAACACCAATGCAGCAATCTTCAAAATTTTGACAAAAACAACCCCGGCCTTTTTTTGTAAAAACAGAATTTTTGCAAAAAAAACACAACACGCCCCAACGAACAGTGCCTACTAGAACAATATCACTCATTCACTCAATCACTCACTGAAATGGCAAAGGACCTCCGGTTCACCCGTAATATTGGCATTGCCGCCCACATTGACGCTGGTAAAACCACAACGACCGAGCGCATCCTCTACTACACAGGCGTAACGCACAAAATTGGCGAAGTCCACGAAGGCGCTGCGACCATGGACTGGATGGAGCAAGAGCAAGAGCGGGGCATCACAATCACCTCCGCCGCTACCAAATGTATTTGGGAGGTTGCTGGCCAAAAATATGATTTCAATATTATTGACACCCCTGGCCACGTAGACTTTACCGTAGAGGTAAATCGCTCTCTGCGCGTGCTTGACGGTCTCGTGTTCCTATTCTCTGCCGTAGACGGCGTAGAGCCCCAGTCGGAAACCAACTGGCGCCTCGCTGATAACTATAAGGTGCCCCGAATCGCCTTCGTCAACAAGATGGACCGTACCGGCTCCGACTTCTTCAATGTTGTCAAGGACATGAAAGCCAAATTGGGGGCCAATGCTGTGCCGCTTCAAGTGCCTATCGGTGCCGAAGACAGCTTCAAGGGCGTAGTTGACCTCGTGACTAATCAGGCAGTAGCCTGGAACGAACACGACCAAGGTATGACCTTCCAAGAGGTGCCTATTCCCGCTGATTTGGTGGAAACCGTGAACGAATACCGCCAAAAACTCATCGAAGAAGTCGCTTCTTACGACGACACCTTGCTGGAAAAATTCTTTGACGACCCGAACTCCATCACGGTTGATGAGATGCGTGCCGCCGTTCGTGCCGCCGTTTGCGACATGAAAATGACACCCGTCATGTGTGGCTCTGCCTACAAAAATAAAGGGGTACAGGCTTGCCTGGATGCCGTTTGTTACTACCTGCCCGCTCCGATTGATATTGAAGCGGTGAAAGGAATCAACCCGAAAACCGAAGCAGAAGTAACCCGCCGCCCTTCGGTGGATGATCCGTTCTGCGCCTTGGCGTTTAAGATCGCCACGGACCCGTTCGTAGGCCGCTTGTGCTTCATCCGTACCTATTCCGGCAAACTGGACGCTGGCTCGTATGTGCTGAATACCCGCACCAATGAGAAGGAGCGCATTAGCCGCCTGTACCAGATGCATGCTAATAAGCAAAACCCGATTGACAGCGTAGAAGCCGGCGACATCGCTGCCGCAGTTGGTTTCAAAGATATCCGCACGGGTGATACACTCTGCGACCTCAACGCGCCAATCGTGCTCGAAAGCATGGTGTTCCCCGAACCGGTAATCGGTTTGGCTATTGAGCCGAAAACACAAAAAGACCTCGAAAAACTGGGCATGGCCCTCAACAAACTCGCCGAAGAAGATCCTACGTTCCGCGTCCGCTACGACGACGAGACCAACCAAACCGTCATTTCCGGTATGGGCGAACTTCACCTCGAGATCATTGTCGACCGTTTGCGCCGCGAGTTCAAGGTGGAATGCAACCAGGGCGCCCCACAGGTGAACTACAAAGAAGCCTTGACGGCAACCGTGTCGCACCGCGAACGCCTCAAAAAACAAACCGGTGGCTCCGGTCTCTTCGCCGACATGGAGTTTACACTCGGCCCTGCCGACAAGGAATTCCTCGAAAGCGACGACTACAAGAACGGCAAGAAAAAATTGCAGTTCGAGTGGGGTATCGTCGGTGGCGCAATTGACAAAAACTATGTCAAGCCTATCACCGACGGCTTTACTCAGATGATGAACAACGGCATCATGGCCGGTTACAACATCGAATCCATGAAAGTTCGCGTAGTTGACGGCGGTATGCACGCTGTGGACTCCAAACCAATTGCATTCGAATTGTGCGCCAAGGACGGCTTCCGCGCCGCCGCGCCCAAGTGTAAGCCGCAGATCATGGAACCGATCATGAAACTGGAAGTGATCACACCCGAAGAGTACGTCGGTCCTGTGATCGGCGACCTCAACCGCCGCCGCGGCATGCCTAAAGGCCAGGAAGGCCGCCTCGGTGGTGCAGTAGCCATCCAGGCTGAAGTGCCGTTGTCCGAAATGTTTGGTTATGTGACCGCCCTGCGTACCCTGACCTCTGGTCGCGCTTCGTCCACCATGGAGTTTTCACACTATTCTGCCGCGCCTGAAAACATCGCCAAGCAGGTGATTGAAAAGGCAAAAGGCACATCCGTGAAGGCATAACATTACAGGATAGTGTCAGTGTGCCAGCAATCACGCCGTCACGTTGACCCTAATAAGGTGAATTTGGTAAAATGCCCGCTCCTTGTCAAAGGGGCGGGCATTTTTCTTCTATTACACTGTGAGTAAACGGTTTTTAAGGTTCACCGCCAGCATTTTCAAAGCCTTGAAAAAAGGGTACGCGAGCGACGATGGGTCGCCCAAGTGCTTGCTTGCCCTCGACAATTGGGCAAAACCACGCTCTTACACTGCCAGAGGATTTGTTTTGAGCGCCCGCAATCACCGATTGTACGACGGGCAACGAATTTCGCCAAAATAGTACTGCAACCCAATGCCCAGGAACATATACGTATCGTTGCTCGATCCATTGCCGCGTTGGCGGCCCGGATCGCCGATGCGTGGCTCGATTGAGCGGTCGGCGAGTGCAGCGGCCGTTTCACCGCGCAACGAACGAATGTCGCGCCAGTCGGCATACACCCCGCTCACGTCGTCGAGGTAGTCCGTGAACAGCAAGCGTCCGCTGAGTTCCACGGACATACTCCAGCGGTAAGAAAAATCCACTTTTAAACCCAGTCCGTATGCCCATGCGCCTTGTGAAGTGGCGTATTCTTCACCGCGAAACTGACCCTCAGTACCCATGGTAGCCAGATCGTACCATTCTCCGTTGAGTTGCGCTTCCGGATTGAACGAAAAAAAAGCGGGGCCGGTAAAAACATATGGTGCGAAGTAGTAGTCGCGGTGGCCGTGCATGTACGGCATGAAATTGAACTCGAACAACATGGTTGCATCTATGATGTTGCTGCGAAACGAGAGGTTTCGCCGATGCTCGTACACGTTTTTTGAATCAGCATCTGAGGCGCTGATAGAACCGTAACTGCCGCCAAAACGAATAGCCAGGCGGTCATTAAAGTTATAGCGTGCCAATAGACCACCCGCGAGGTGTAGGTTGTCGAGCCGGTAGTTGGTGTTCAAGTCGCCAAAATAGTTGGAAGCGCCGACCCAGCCACCGAGTTCCCAGCCTTTCATTTGGCCAAAAACTGCGTTCGTTTGGGCGAGGAAAAGGCTGGCCAGTAGCGCAAAAAGTCGAATGGTATTCATATTGCAGGAAATTCTTGGCTCGCAGGTTGTTACAATATGCTTCCGCAAGCGAATCGGTTTAGGATATGGTGATTTTTTACAAAAAACCGTGCAAAAATAGGCAGGATTTGGCCATGTTGCACCGGTGGGGTAGATTTTCGCAAGGAAACGCCCGCCGGGTAGCTCGTGGTATGGTCTTGGCCGCGTTGTGCCAATTGCCGACACCACGGCGCGTTAGCGCGTTATTAATATTCAGTGCCGAGGCGAAAGCGAGCGAATTTTTGTTCAGGCAAGGCGAAATTTGCAGGCATTGTGGTTGCCTACGGCGAAAATTTTAACGCAGCATGAAGCAAAATTTGCCGCATGCAGCCAAGCGACTGAAATTTAAACACGCTCTAAGTTCGACTTTAGCCATTTGGGAAATTGATAATGCTGTTTCAAGTCAGTGCGATATGGCGACTGAAATAATTTTTGAACATCGCTGTAAAACGGGGACATTCATAAATTCAAAGTAACTGTTTAGCCTGAAAAGCATGCGGTATTTTTGGGTACATCGCGCTC
>JBJXEZ010000019.1:0-26303 GCA_046153695.1 Saprospiraceae bacterium | reverse complement strand
ATGAAAATCTCCACTTTCGGAGCGACTTGGGTGTGGTCGGGGCGAACCACCCAAACGTAGTTGTTACCGCCGTCTTGCAAAACCCAGAGGTTGCCGCGCTCGTCGAACGTGAGGTTGTCGTTGCCGGCACCCCAGTCTTCGGTGACTACTTCATTGCCGATAGTTACCCGGTATGCTTTTCCTCCAACAAAGGTTTTGAAGTTGCTCAACGTGGTTCCGTTGTCTTTGAAGGAATATGTGCGACCAAATCCCTTGACAGCGAAGTAGATATCGCCAGTCAACGGATTGATTTCCACATCTTCAATGCCGTTAAAGGTGGTTCCATTGGCATCAGCAAACTGTTTTACCGTATTGCGTTCCTGCACCGTTGTATTGGGAACGAGTACCCAAGTGCCGGTTGTGCCGGTTGGTTCACCATTAACTAAGGGTTGGTTCAGTTTCAGGACGTAGAGTTTGCCGCTGGACAAGTTCTCCGGGGTGTCTGCGATAAATTTGTAAATAGCACCCGTTGAGTTGTCTTCGCCCTGATAAACTGTTTTTCTATCATTGGCTACGACCACATTTTCGTGTTCCATGCGACCCATTGCCCACAATTTGGCGGGGCCATTGCCGTAGTCGCGTACTTTTCTGGTGAGCGGGTCAATTTCAACGTTCCAGCCGATATCAATATAGCCGTCACCGTTGGCATCGCCGCTTGAGGGGGCATCTTCTTCGCAGGTGATGACGGTCCCCCACGGGGTTACCGTGCCAGAGCAGTTTTGCTGAGTTTTGGCCACCACATTAAAATCAACAGCGCCGGATGTGTCTACTTTCCACAAACCGGTGGCATTGGCATAGCTGATGTCCAAAATAGACACACCGCCATTGAGGCCGCCGATTTCGTGGTTGATCGAAAGGTGGCCACCGCGGCTGTTATTGCCGTTGGCTGGAACATACCCGGTGAAGTCAAAACTTCCGGGGGTGTTGCCACCTCCAAGTGTATAGGGCGTTCCAGAGAAATGAATGAACTGGAACGCATGAGTGGAGGACGGAATCTCCATGACTTCATTTTGTTCTCTCGGTATCAATGACGTAAAGCAGGCAATGTGCTTGTCATCGGGATCAATACAACCCAATGCAGTCGGGTTGCTCGTGCCAACTGGATTAACCAGCGACAGGTCGAACACCAAATCATCGTTATTGGCAGCAACCTGGTGTACTTCGGCAGCGATAACATTTTCGCCATTGACGAGTGCTGTTTTTGGAATTTCGAAGGTGATGTACGCTAATTCGCGATTTCCTTCCAGATTGGCACTCGCCAATGTCGTGTTGGAAACAGCACCTGCGGGCATATTGATACGGTTCACTTCGGTTCCGTTGACATACACCACCACACCGTCATCATGGCGCACTTGCATTTCCAGTTGTGCCGGGAGAGCAGCCACATCGGCTACCGTGATCCGTTTGCGGAAATAGGTGGTGATATGTTTGGCATTGGCATTCGGCCCGAATGAAACGGTGGTACCAAGTGAATTAAAGCCATAACCGAGCGGTGCTGCTCCCGCTGTCCAGGTCGTGTCATTAAAATTGATGCTTTTCCAGTTTGCGCCGGGATCAACTCCGGTATCCAGATAAGACCAACCGCTTTTGCGAGGCACCGGGTATGCGATTGTTACATTCCCGGGGGTTGGGTTGTTGCCGCCGCCGCCCAGGTATTCGATGATCAATTTGGCTGCTCCTGCAGGCAGACCGTCGTAGGATTCAGCCTCCCGAAGGCCCGAGCCTCGCAAGGTAAACGCCATGGCATTGCCTGCCGTCCATCCGGCGCGGTCTACCAACGACTGAACCAACTGGGTAATGTCGGCGCTTTGTTGTGCCGGGCCGTTTTGGCCGATTGCGTTCCAGCTACCCGCTGGAATGGCCCAATAAACCGAATCCTGGAGGAACGACCGTGAAGTGATGTTGAACGGCGTTGTTTGGTATGAAACCGGATTATCGCTGTTTTCCGCCTTGATCCAGATATTGCAAGGGTCCGTATTCTTGTTCGTGTTGTCCACCTGAAACTGCAAGTAGGCTTTGCTGACAACGGTGCCTTTTGGAAGGCTAATGCCTGCAAAACGCACACCCACAATTTGCGGATCGCCATTGTTGGCCGCTTCGGTACCCAATTCCAGGTCGGAACTACCGGCATCCATCTCACCGACAATTTTGGTTTGGTTCGGCCCTGCGATCCACTCTTCCAAATCGTCTTCCTGTGCGCTGATCTGGAACGTTGCCGTCGTTGTAGGGATGTAGTCAATGATCAACTTGGGAGCGCCTGCGGGCAGGCCGTCGTGCGACTCTGCCTCGCGCAACCCGGTACCGCGAATAAAAAATGCCATTGCATTGCCACTGGACCAGTCCGAACGGTTGACCATCGCTTGTACTAAACTGGACAAATCCGATGTTGTTTGGGCGGCTCCGTTTTGGCCGATTACATTCCAACTGCCCGCTGGAACAGACCAGTTGACAGAATCAGGGGATGTGGGTCGGGACGAAATGTTAAAAGGAACACTGGGATTAAACGTCACCGGATTGGCATCCCACTGTGTTTTGATCCAGAGGTTACAAGGGTCGGTGTTCTTGTTCGTGTTGTCTACCTGAAACTGAATTTTTGCCGATTTGATCAAGGCACCTTTGGGGATAGTCAAGTTGACAAATCGAATGCCGACCACTTGCGGGTCGCCATTGTTGACCGCTTCGGTGCCCAGTTCAAGGTCGGAACTGCCCGCATCGAGAGAGCCGACTACCTTGGTCTGGTTCGGGCCTGCGATCCATTCTTCCTGATCGTCATCGGCTGCTGCTACCTGAGTGGTAAAATTGGTTGTGGGAATAAATTCAATGATCAATTTGGGCGCGCCCGCAGGCAGGCCGTCAAATGATTCTGCTTCGCGCAAGCCGGTACCGTAAAGGAAAAAGGCCATGGCGCTGCCGGAAGACCATCCTGGGAGGTTTACGAGTTGCTGAACCAACTTGGAAATATCAACAGAACGCTGATCGGTGCCATTCTGACCAATTGCATTCCAAGTACCTGCCGGAATTCCCCAAAAAACAGAATCGGCAAGCGCTGGCCGTGTAGTAATATTAAAAGGTGTTGTTTCAAAGGTCGGTGGGGTCACGCTGTTTTGAGCCTTAATCCAAATGTTGCACGGGTCGGTATTCTTGTTGGTGTTGTCCACCTGAAACTGCAAATACGCCCTTGTGATGAGAGCATTAGCAGGGATGGTAATGCCCGTGAACCGGACACCAACCACTTGCGGATCGCCGTTGTTTGTGGCTTCCGTGCCCAGCTCCAAGTCCGAGCTACCGGCATCCATGTCACCAACGGTTTTGGTTTGCCCCGGACCTGCGATCCATTCTTCCTGATCGTCGGAGGCTGTACTCACTTGTACAGTAATGGTTTGTTGAGCAATTGCAACATGAGCAACCAAGCTCAGTAGCATGAACAATAGATGTTTTTTCATTAGATAAAAGTGCTGGTGAAGTAAAAAACCGAATTAGCCAGCAAACCTATGGCGGGTGCAGTGGGGCGGTGCTAAGCCAGTATTATGTTAGCGTTACCAAATTGTGTAGTCTTGAAATTCAGGGCGGCAAGGCCGTTTTGCTCATGGGGCCGCGCCAAACCGGCGAGGCATTGCCGGTCGACCGGGAAAATGCCACAACGGTGCTCGCGCTGATCCAAAAACTATATGCTGTCGAGCGGGCAAGTCTCTGACTTGTTTTACGTTGCATGCACCTTTATTTGCCAGTCAGAGACTGGCCGACACCACGCATCGCGTCACAGACGCTTGCGAGCCTCGTCGCTTTTTTAAAGTTGCCGGGCACTTGCGCCCAGCGGTAACACTCCTCGCTGCCAAGCGTATGGCGGACTTGCACCGCCGAGTTAGCGCCCATGCCGGGCGCACAACAAAATGGGCCGCCCGAAATCCATCGGGCAGCCCTCATCACATTTTCACTAAGTGTCACGCATCACACTACTGGACATTTTTGTTTTCGTGTACCCAGACCTTCCAGGTTTGTCAAACCTGGAAGGTCTCATTCCGAAAATGTCCAGTAGTGTGGTCACGCATTATGATTGTGCGGCCGCAGAGGCCTTGAGCCGGCTATTGCGCACGCCGGAGCCTTTTTTTCCAACGTGGTAGGCTTGCATGCGTCCGTACATGGCCTTCGCACTGCCGTTGCCGGAAACGGCAGCGGCGTTGGTCAGGCGGTATAAGACCTTTGCTCCTGCGTAAGCCTCCGAGTTGGCCAGCATCCGATTACGGCGCACGTTGGTGTACAGTTCGAACAAGGCGTTTTCGATTTCCAGCAACTGGTCGCCACAGGTCAGGTCCTTGCTGAGTTCCTCCGGGCTGAAGTAATCGGGCAGAAAGGTCGCCGCATTGGGCACCTCGGTCAGGCAGTTTCGGATGAAGGTTTTGTCGCTGTCGCTGATTTTGTACAACGCGTCCACTTCTTCCTGACTCAACTTGACCATGAAAGAAAGGACAGATGACAGGCCCTGCAAATTGCCCTTGATATTGGACAAGGCCTCTTGGTTCATGACGTGCGAGATTCGATTCGATGTCAGATCTACCATAATAAGAATGGGTTTGGAAGTGAAAGAATACGGATTGTATTGCCGAAACGCCGTAAAGAACAACGACCGTTCCGGTGCAGGCAAAACGCTTCCCCACTGAAGAATGTGAGCCTCGTACGCAGGTATTAAGGTAGATTTAACCTGTTTTTTAAGAGTTTGATAGCAAAACAGGGCTTCAGAAAGCCTTCGAAGAGTCTTGGGCAGCCTTCGAAGGGCTTCAGGAAGCCTTCGAAGGGTCTCGGGAAGCCTTCGAAGGGTCTCATGAAGCCTGCGAAGGGTCTCGGGAAGCCTGCGAAGGGTCTCGGGAAGCCTTCGTAAGGTCTTGGGAACCCCTCGAAGGGTCTTGGGAAGCCTTCGTAAGGTCTCGGGAAGCCTTCGTAAGGTCTTGGGAACCCCTCGAAGGGTCTTGGGAAGCCCTGCGAAACCCTCCCAACCTGCGTCAGCCAGGTCGAGTAGTCAATTCCCAACTTTTAAACTTCTGCGAACCCATTCGCAGAAAAATCGGTATTTTTGCGAATCCATTCGCAGAAATATGATAAAACGAATACCGGAAAAACTCACCCAGCTCTTGCAGGCTCTGGCCTATCAGATGGGCAACGAGGTGTCGTACCACGAGCTCGGGCAGGTAGTTGATCTCGACAACCAGACGGTCGAAAACTACATCACCCTGCTCGAGCAGGCGTTCATCATTTTCCGGCTTCCGCCCTTGAGCCGAAACTTGCGCAAGGAACTCAAGCGCAAGATTTACTTTTACGACAACGGCCTGCGCAATGCCGTTATCGCGCAGTTTCAGCCGCTGGAGTTGCGGCAGGATGTCGGTGCCCTGTGGGAAAACTGGCTCATCAGTGAGCGCAAAAAAACGCTCCACTACGGTGGGATACACGCCAATACATTTTTTTGGCGCACCCAAGACCAGCAGGAAATAGACTACGTGGAAGAACGCGATGGCAAAATGTGGGCATACGAGATAAAATGGTCGGCCAGGGCAAAATCAGCCTTCTCCAAAACATTCACGCAGGCCTATCCGGAACACGCCCTGCTGGTCATCAACCGCGAAAACTACTACGATTGGTTGGCCGAGCATTCATAACCGCCAATACTTAGGTGTGGCTCAATGCCCCGAAAATCGGGGGGGGGGGCAGGGCAAACGCATCATGATTTTAGTCCATGCTGAGTTAATTGTCTGGGTGTTGGTGCCGACGATGGTGTGCAGGAGCATTTCGCGATAAGAGTCGGACATGGCACACTTGTTCATTTTTCGATGAAGGCTTATCTTTTCGGGGTGGCTTTTGAGGACGTTCAGGGCTATCCTGCGGATCAAGCCGAAGTTCTGGGCCGAATTTCTGCTTCGTTTTCGGCTGGCATCTTCGCCAAAGGTGACATCCAGCGACCAGTGCAACTGGTTTTCGATCTGCCAGTGTTCCCTGATTTTTTGGTTGAACCCCTCGGCAGTATCGCACAAACTACTGATATAGTAGCGTTTTTCCGTCTGGAGAAGTTTTGTGGACATGACGGTGCGTTGTGAGCAGACCTCTAGGATGCTTTTCAAGCCCTCCCATTCCTCTGGCTTCCCCCACCACGGGACATCTTGGGCAGACAAGACCCGGCAGGTCCGTTTTTCCGTTCTCCCGTGCCCGCGTTCCACCTGTTCGTGAACGGCCCCCAAAGTTGCCTCGGCACCGGTCTGTTCGAAAGCCTCGATCACAGCCAAGTGCAGGCTTTCTTGATTTCCCTTCAAAGCCAAGACGTAATCGCCCCCCTTGCCCACTATCTTGGATGCGATGTCCCGCTGACAGCCCATCGCGTCAACAGTCACGACGCAGCCACTTATCTCCAACCAGTCCAAAATCACCGGAATGGCCGTGATTTCGTTCGATTTGCTGGCAGTTTTGTATTGTGCCAAGCAAATCTGAAAGGCGCTGCACCAAGCCTCTACCAAGTGCGCCGCCGACTTTCCGCCATCCTTGTGGGCGGTCTGTTGCTCTTGTTTTGTCGCGCTCGATCGGAGTTTCTTGCCGTCCAAATTGATGACCACCCCCTTGGGCAACTCTATGCTCATCGTTGCCCAGTTGACGAAACACTGCTCGAACGCACGGTAATCTATCATGCCCATCACCCGGTTCAGCGTGTCGTGGGAGGGGATGCCTCGCTTGTACGGCAGGTACTTCCGCAGCCACGCCAACTTTTCTTGCCCAAAGTCAACCACCTCGTCCCAATCCGAAAAACCGCTCAAAACACTGCAAACCGTCAAGAAAACTATCTCGATCAGTGGGTATTGAATGCTGTACCCTCCTCGGGCATCTTTCAGCACTTCAAACGATTCTATCAATCTGTGGCAACCATCTTTCGATTCCATCGGACACCTTTTTTATCGAAGGTATCACACCTCGCCATTGTTCACGCCAAAAACCTAAGGTATGTTAAAAATATGATGCGTTTGCCCTGGGGGTGACAGGTTCCACTAAAAAAGTCTTTGCAGCAGCGTCGCTTACTCAAAAAGGGGGCTGGGCTTCCAATGATAAAATCATTGAGCGTGTGGAAAACGCGTACTGGAAAATCCAGGTGAGTGATTTTCAATCCTGGATGCTGGGCTTTTCAATGTTTATGGGCGAGTGGAAAACTACTGAACTTGGGCCGAACAGGATTTTGATAGAATATACCTACACGTTGCATTCGGACGTAGCATTGCTCTATCCGATTAATTGGTTGTTTGCGAAAGCATTTTGGAAGGCCTACATGAAACAAGTGTTGGAAAATGTCAGGAAACTGGCTGAAGGCAATGAGCCGTATCGTCACCCATAACTCACCGCCGCATTAATTTGAATCCAATGTCCCGGCTCAACCCCTGAAAAATGGCCAGGTTTTCAAACGCTCGTGCTGGACAAAATTGACGTTCAAAACTTTGTCGTTTTGCCTTGTGTTACGTTGGGCTGGTATTTCTGTAAAAATGAACACGAATATGATGCTGACGGAGAGGGGTGAAAGAACAGCAGTAACCTGTCTCAGATGGCACCAAAACCCGTATTTGTCATTTTTGTCCGATATTTTTTGGGAACCTGGCCGAGCAACCGCCAGCAAGCGGTTTCTTTGCCGGCAAAATGGTGCATCGGTTTGTTTACCGTTCTTAACGGCTGTCTGACAAGCCAAACCCATACCGCACATGGAAAAAAAGGATTGGAAAACGTGGTTGCGCCGGTTTGGAGTGGCTGGCTTCTTGTTTTTTTTGATAAAAGGGCTGGTTTGGCTGGCCATTTTTTGGGGCGCCTGGGAAGCTGGCTGCAACTAAGTGGTCAGTTATTATCGAACTTCGCCCGCTCATTTACTTTTCAATGGTAAAAATCGAAAAAACCCCCACTCACGCCCACCTGGTGCAGGAAACCGATCTGGTTGACCCTCGTTATATTACGATCAAGGGCGCTCGAGCCAACAACCTGCAAAACGTGGACTTGCAAATCCCGAAAAACAAACTCGTGGTCGTAACGGGTGTTTCGGGTTCGGGCAAGTCCAGCATAACGATGGATACGCTCTACGCAGAGGGGCAGCGCCGCTACGTCGAGAGCTTGTCGAGCTACGCCCGTCAGTTTTTGGGCCGGATGAAAAAACCAGACGTGGATTTTATCCGGGGCATTTGCCCGGCTATCGCCATCGAGCAGCGGGTCACCACCGGAAACGCCCGCTCCACCGTGGGTAGCATGACCGAGGTGTACGATTTTCTACGCCTGCTTTTTGCACGGGTGGGCAAGTTTTACTCGCCCATTAGCGGTCAGGTGGTACAAAAACACGAGGTGAGCGACGTAGTGGATTTTATGAAAAATCAGCCCTCCGGCACGCGTGGTATGATCCTCGCGCCCATCAGCCAGAAATACGAAGACCGCACCCTTGAACAAGAATTGAACCTGCTACTGCAAAAAGGCTACAGCCGCTTGTATGTGGACGGGCAAATCGTCCGAATAGAGGACTACACCCCTTCCCCCTCACCCACTGTAGACGGGGAAGGACTTGGGTTGACCCTGCTCGTTGACCGCTTCGTGTCCAATCCCGACGACGACAGCGAGTGGATGCGCCTCGCTGATTCCGTGAACACTGCATTTCTCGAAAGCGAAGGAGAATGCTGGATTCTGTGCCCCGCCGATCCGCTTCAGGAGGGAGGCGGAGCGCCCGCTGTTCAACAATTCAGCAACCGGTTTGAACTCGACGGCATTGAGTTTCCGGAGCCAAATCCGCAGTTATTCAACTACAACAACCCCTACGGTGCCTGCCCTACCTGCGAGGGGTATGGCCGTATCCTCGGCATTGACCCCGACAAAGTGGTGCCAGACAAGACCAAATCTGTATACGACGGAGCCATAGCGCCATGGAAAGGCGAAAAGCAGGGCGAGTGGCTGAGCAATTTTTTGCGCGTAGCGCACCGATTTGATTTTCCCGTGCACACCCCCTTTGAGCAATTAGCCAAGGCTGAACAAAAACTTCTTTGGTCAGGCAACGAACATTTCCACGGTGTCACCGCTTTTTTTAAGGAATTGGAAAGCAAAACGTACAAGATCCAGAACCGCGTGACGCTGTCCCGGTACCGGGGCCGTACCGGGTGCCCTACTTGTGAAGGCGGGCGTTTGCGCAGCGAAGCCCTGTGTGTGCGCATTGGCGGAAAAAACATCGCCGAGCTGTTGGAAAGCCCGCTTGACGAGGTTCTCGCGTTTTTTGAAACGATACAGTGGACGGACCATGAGCAGCAAATTGCCAAACGCCTGCTCGTGGAAATACACGGCCGCCTGCGCTTCATGGTTGAACTCGGCCTTGGTTATCTCAGCCTCGACCGCATTTCCAGTACCCTCAGCGGAGGCGAGACCCAACGCATCCACCTGACTCGTACACTCGGCAGCAACCTCACCGCTTCCATGTACCTGCTCGACGAACCATCTGTTGGCCTGCACCCCCGCGACACGGGTCGCCTCGTTCGGGTACTCAAAAACCTGCGCGACCTCGGCAACACGGTAGTCGTAGTGGAGCACGAGGAGGAGGTCATCAAAAACGCCGATTTTCTGGTGGACATGGGGCCGGAAGCGGGTAGTCACGGCGGCCATGTCGTTTTTGCGGGAGACTACGCCAATATCGAATCGGCGGCCCCCAACAGCCTGACCACGCAATACCTGACCGGCAAAATGAGTATCCCCCTGCCAGCCATCCGCCGAAATGCGAGCGATTTTATCGTCCTAAGGGGCGCTCGTCAACACAACCTGAAACGGATTGACGTTCGCTTACCCCTGCATTGCCTCACTGTGGTGTGCGGCGTGAGCGGATCGGGGAAAACCACGCTCGTGCGCGATATCCTCTACCCGGCCTTGCTCCAGCACCTGCCCGATACTGCTGCCAAACAACTCGGCCAGTTTGACGGTATCGAGGGGCCTGTGAAAAAAATAAACCGGGTTGAGTTCATCAACCAAAGCCCCATTGGCAAAAGCAGCCGATCCAATCCGGTAACCTATGTGAAAGCCTACGATTATATCCGTGATCTGTTTTCGGCACAGCAGCTGAGCAAGATTCGCGGTTTCCAGCCCAAACATTTCAGTTTTAACGTGGAAGGCGGGCGCTGCGAAGCCTGTAAAGGCGAAGGCGAGCAGGTGATCGAAATGCAGTTTCTCGCGGACGTTCACCTGGAGTGCGAAGTGTGCAAGGGATGCCGGTTCCAGCAGGATGTACTGGATGTAGAATACAAAGGCAAGAATATTTTCAATGTGCTCCAGATGAGCGTGGAGGAAGCCCTTGAGTTTTTCAAGGGGCAAAAAGAGATCATTGAGCGCATTCAGCCGTTATTTGATGTCGGATTGGGCTATGTGCAGCTCGGCCAGTCCAGCAGCACACTCTCCGGTGGCGAGGCACAACGTGTGAAACTGGCCTCCTTCCTCATCCGCGACAACAGCGCAGGCAAAATATTTTTCATTTTCGATGAACCGACCACGGGCCTGCATTTCCATGATATTCGCAAACTGCTCACCGCCATCAACGCCTTAGTGGAAAAAGGCCACACCGTGTTGGTGGTGGAACACAATGTGGAGGTGATCAAAAGCGCCGACTGGGTGATTGACCTCGGCCCCGAGGGTGGGAAGGCTGGCGGGCACTTGGTATTCGAAGGCCTGCCAGAGGATTTGGTCAAGGTGGCAGGAAGCTATACCGGGCAGTTTTTGCTGGAAAAACTGTAGTCGTTCCTAAGGAGATTGATTCCAATAGATAGTCAAGGCAATTAAAATGTAAACACACACTAACACGTGGCACTTATTACGCTCAACTAAAAAACGCACATGATGTCCATACACCGATTTTTTTCGCACAAATCCTTGTTTTTCAGCGCTCTTCTCCTGCTGGCATGCTCCAATCAACCCGAATCCGCACAAGCGGCCAATGCCCCCGAGCCGCCAGCGCCGCCAGTCACCGTACCCACTGTTCAAGCGCCGGATACACCTGCCCGCCTCGCCACTCCGCCGCCGCAGAAACCCGGTTCGACAGTTCCAAAAATGAACAAGCCCGCTCCGGCTCCCCAACCTGCTCCGGCGCCCCAACCGGCCCCACCTCAGCCACCACAGCCGGCCCAAACACCGTTGCCACCACAACCCGAGGCCCCCGCCCCCCTGCATGAGGGCTGGGACAACTTGCTTCGCAAATACGTCAGCGCCTCCGGAAAAGTCAATTACAAAGGCATCCAGGCGGACAAAGCCGCTCTGGATACGTACCTCGCCGCTCTGGCCGCCAACCCGCCCGCCGAAGGTTGGGGTCGTGCCGAAAAAATGGCTTATTGGATCAACGCATACAATGCCTTCACCATTGACCTCATCGCCGACAACTATCCCTTGACAAGCGTCATGAACCTGGACGGCGGCAAAACCTGGGATGTGAAGCGTATCGAATTAGGCGGAAAAAAATACAGCCTGAACCAGATTGAAAACGACATCCTGCGGCCCCTGTTCAAGGACGCACGTATCCACTTTGCAGTCAACTGTGCCGCCCGTTCCTGCCCACCACTGCACAACCGGGCTTACACTGCCGATAACCTGACCGCAACGCTGGAGCAACGCACACGCCAGTTTGTGAATAATGCCAAGTACAACACCCTTGCAGGAGGCACAGCACAGGTCAGCAAAATATTTGAGTGGTATGCCGCCGATTTCGGCAACCTGCGGGAGTTTCTCAACCGCTACGCCACGACGCAGTTAAGCGCGGACGCGGCTATCGGCTTTGCCGAGTACGACTGGGCACTGAACGAGTAGCCTGCTACACCTCCCAGATTTTCAGCGTTCGGTCGTCGCTACAGGAGACCAGAGCACCCGGCAGCCAGAGCAGGCTGTTAACCGAGTTGCGGTGGCCATTATCACGCATGGGATCAAACACAACCTGGAGTTGGAACTTGTGTGCATCCCAAATTTTGACCGTTTTATCGCGGCTGGCGGTAGCGAAGTGGTCCCCGTCGGGCGAAAAAGCGAGGTGATTGATTGTGAACCAGTGCGCTGCCTGTTCGGATACTAGCGCGGGAGTGTCGTTTTTTCCCAATCCCCACACCCGCAACATGGCATCGCGTCCCCCGCTAAGTAAATACCGCTCGTCGGGAGTGTACCGCACCACAAACACGGAAGGCTTGTGTGCCTGCGACAAAGTGCGTTTCAGCGCGAGTGTGTCCAGGTCCAAAAAATAAATGGAGCCATCGCTGGCTCCTACAGCCATCTCCCGGCGAAGGGGTGCGATCGCTATGCTGCGCAAGGCTTTGTTCGACAAATGAAAACTCTCCACCGAACGTGCCTCTGCCAGCGACCAGCGCGTGAGCATGCCCTCGCCTCCGGCGGAAAAAAGCCACTCGTCCTGTGTTTTCAGGTCAAAAACGCCTTTTTTATGGTGTAATATGTTGAGCGTGCGTGCTGGCTGGTCCAGGTCGATCCAGTGCAAGCCGCCATTCATGTTGCCCGCTACGAGGCGTTTTTTTTGGGGAAAGGCGATAATAGAAAACACCTGTGTCTCCACGGAAGCCACGACCTTGCCTGTATCCGGCTCATCGAGGCTCCATGCGGTAATCCAGCCGTCGCCCCCAGCCGAGACCAGATCACGGTCAGTCGGCCCTTTCGCAAGCGCGTACACGGCGGCCCGATGTCCGGTGCAGGTGTAGAGCAGCATGCGGTTTACTTGTCGTCACCAAAAAAGGCGATGATCTTGTCTGCCAGTTCCATACCGATGTAAGATTGGGCTTCCATCGTACTGGCACCGATGTGGGGCGAGCAGGACACCTGCGGGTGTTTCAGCAGGGCCTCTCGGGGAGTAGGCTCGTTTTCAAACACATCGAGGCCTGCTCCGCCGACTTTGCCACTGTCAAGGGCTGCCAACAGGGCGACTTCGTCAATCACGCCACCGCGTGCTGTATTGATCAGGATGACACCGTCTTTCATTTTTTCCATTTCGGCGGCCCCTATAATTGCTCCACCACCGCCCGGCAGGTGCAACGAGATGAAATCCGACTCGCGGATTACCCGCTCCAACGGCTCGGTCTGAATGTTTACACAAAGTTTCAGGTCGTCGTAGCCGTACATTTTGATACCAATCTCAGCCTCCGGTACGAATGGGTCGTGCGCCCGTACGGCCATCCCGAGACCCAGCGCCATTTGTGCTACTTCCTGGCCTATACGGCCAAAACCAAGGATGCCGAAGGTTTTGCCACGCAGCTGAAAGCCGGTCTCAAAGGCTTTTTTGAGTTTTTTGAAATCGCCGCCAGAGGCCAGTTCGCGGTTACCGAGCTGAAGCATACGGGCCAGGCTGAAAAGGTGGCCCATAGCCAGTTCGGCTACCGCACGTGACGATGCCTTGGGTGTGTTGTATACCGCCAGTCCTTTGCTCTGGGCATACGGTACGTCAATGTTGTCAAGTCCTACACCACCGCGGGCGATGACCTTGAGTTTTTTGCCGGCATCAATGATCTCGCGAGTGACCTTGGTGGCGCTGCGTACTATGAGCACATCGTAGGCCTCAATGCGTGCAGCGAGTTCTTCTTGAGGTATTTTGTCTGTGATAACCTGGTAATTGGCCTCTTCCAGCAGGAGTTTGCCGTCGGGATGGATACCGTCGTTGGCGAGAATTTTTATCATTTTTGTAGCGTGCGTTCTTTAAAAAAAGCGAGCCAAAGATAGGTCAATGAATTCATATACGCAGCGAAACAACCCGGAACGCCATTTTTTCACCAAGACTATACGAGCGTGTTCAAATTTCAGTCGCCGGGCCGCAAGCGGCAAATTTTGCTTCAGGCTGCATTGAAATTTAAACACACTCTAAACCAAGGCAGCGTTTGCCGGCATGTGCGCGTTTCGCTCATGTTCGCCGGGCATAAAGTTGCAGAACAACCGTTTGTTTTAATAAAATTTGAACCGGAATCGGCACATGGATCTCGCCATAACGTTGGAACACACCGAACACAATCTGATCACTGCTTTGACTCGTCAAGAGCGCTGGGCACAGCAACAGCTGTACGAGCAACACTACGGCAAGATGATGGGCGTATGCCTGCGCTATGCCTGCTCCCGCGACGAGGCACTCGACCTGCTGCACGAGGGCTTCATCAAAGTTTTTCAGAACATCTCCCGCTACAAGCCCGGTACCTCTCTGGCCGCATGGATTCGGACGATTATGGTCAATACTTGCATTGACTATTATCGAAAAACCATCCGGCGACGGACAGACGATATCAACGAGGCGTACACCCTTTCAGCAGACGACCCTGATGCCCTCAGCAGCCTCTCTGAACAGGAAATCCTGGCTGCCGTACATGAACTCTCCCCGGCCTACCGGGCGGTGTTCAACCTGTATGTTGTGGAGGGTTACTCGCACCGCGAAATAGCCGATGCCCTCGACATAACCGAAAGCACTTCCCGAAGCAACTTGGTGAAAGCTCGAATCAAACTAAAAGAATATTTCCTCGCCCGCCGCATGTATTTTGAAGGCCGGGATACGGAAGCCTAAGCATACCGCACGATTTTGAACAACATGAGCGACTACAATAACAATTTTGACCGGCAGATGAAGTCCGTTCTGGACAATATTGAACCGGAGTTCGACCCCTCAACGTGGGACATGCTGGCGCATAAGATGGACCAAGCCGCTTTTGAAGAGCAGCCCGTTGCCGTGGACGCCGTGGATAAGGCCGTGTACCACACGTTGCAACGCCTCGAAGCGCCTTACCAACAGGCACACTGGAATGCGCTTGCCAATCGGATACAGGTCGTTGCTGTACGGGTGCGTCGCTTGCGCATTGCCAAATTGGCTGAAGCAGCCATTTTCCTGCTGCTGCTGTGGAATACCGAATCATACTGGGGCACAGGCACGTATCTGCCCCCGGCTCGCCCCGTTTTTGACCCGAATGTACCTGTAGCGCAAACCCGATCTGGTTTGCCCGTAGCCTCAAAAAAACAGACAGGGCACCCCCACCCTTCTTCAAAATCGCCACTCGAAGCCCTTGCCGCAAAAGCCTTGCAAGAACAACTGATGCAACCCGGTTCGCCGAGCCTGCTGTCGGGTGATTACCTGATGGCCAACAGTGCCGCGGAAATATTGGCAAGCATGAACCAAACAGCTGAACAGGCCAACCTACGCGTATTCGCAGCAGCCAAGTCTATTTCACCCTTCCTGCTTACATCCAGGCTATTGGTGCCCGGCCGTGCTGTTGCTTTCGCTCAGGCACCCACGCCGAAATTCGCCTCCCAAAGCCCGTTTTTCCTCGCTGTCTACACGGTGGCTGACAACGACCGGATCGGTGGCACAGACGGGAAAAACTACTCTGGCAGCGGTTACGGGGCCGTACTGGCTGGCGGCTTTCGGCCCGACAAATGGGGCGTGGAAGCCGGTATCGGGTACTCCGCCAAACAGTACGCACCTAAACAAAGCGTAACTATCGTTAGCGGAAACCAGGACGATGGTTTTTACGGGTCTTCCCTGTCGGAAATCAGCGCCGATCTGCTCACCGTGCCAGTGAAAATCACACGCCGCTTGGCCAAAATGGGCCGCACCAGCGCACACGCCGTAGTTGGTGCCACAGCCAACTTGGCGCTGGGCAAAAATCACGACTACAGCACTACCTATTTTCCGCCGGGCACTCTTCCACCCCACACACTGCCCGACCCAACGCCCAAACCGGCCCTGGCTTCCAATGGACTGCTCGAAAACGGCAGGCTGTCCGACAACATTTACGCTACTGTGGACGCAGGTCTCCGCATCGAGCACCGGCTCGGCAAAGGGCGCCATGTTGCGTTTGTAGAACCGGCCTTCCGACAAACGTTCGCTGGAAAGGGCTACGGCCAACAAGAAGAACCGGTGCGCTCGTTTTCTATTCAGGCAGGTGTGCTGACGTATTTGTAAGATACTGTCAAAATTTGTTGTGTATGCGAAACTTCGCCGGGCAACCGCTCCCGTACAGGCAGCGCCATTTGACCGACACAACAAATTTGTCTTTATGAAGAAACTTCGGCTCTTATTCCTGTTCCTGCTCGGCGTTGCAGCGCTGTCCGCTCAAAGTACACACCAAATCCAACGCACCCTGAACTGGTCCGCAGAACCATATCGGCACATGCTTTCCGGTGGCGATTTGGTGGAGCAATGGCGTTTCGACGGTTGCCATTTCGGCGACGAGGCACCCACACTGCCCCTGTTTATTGAGCGCTTTGCGCTGCCTGGACGCTCTCGTCTTACTGTGGAAATCAATTCCGTGCAGTACGCACCTTTCGAGCCGAAAACCAGCGCAGATTTAACGGTTTTAGGCCAAGACCTGGATGTTCAGGCCTCGGTGGAACAGGAGCGCAGCCAATTTTTTGGCCACGTGAAGTTTTATCCCATTCGGAAAACAAGCAACGGCTACGAGCGCGTCACCGCTTTTTCGCTCACCGTGCGCATATCGTCTCCGGAGCCAGAACCAGCCAAGCCACGTGGAGGACCGAATACCTACACCTCTGTTCTTAGCGACGGTACGGCCTACAAATTTGGCGTGAGCCAAAGCGGAGTTTACCGTCTTGACTTTGCCTACCTGAAAAACACGCTCGGTATCGCCAACCTGGAGAGCATTGATCCCCGCCAGATCCGTGTATACGGCAACGGGGGCGCTATGCTGCCGGAGCGTACAGGGGATGCTCGCCCGGATGACCTGTTAGAAAACGCTATTTTCGTGTCGGGCGAGGCTGACGGCAAATTTGACAACGGCGACTACCTCCTGTTTTATGCTACCGGCCCAGCGCCCTGGACGTACCGGCCCAGTACAACCGACCCGGAGCTGAGCATCCAACAAAATTTGTACGATGAATTTGCCTACTATTTTATCAAAATCGGCGGAGGACAGGGCCTGCGCGTAGCCGAACAAGCCAGCGTTAGTTCGAGTTTTCTGACGGAAGAATTTGACGATGTCCGCCGCCACGAAGACGAGAAGATAAACTTGCTCAACCTGTTCACGTCGGCGCAAGGCTCCGGCAAGCGCTGGTTTGGCGATTATTTTTTCCAGACCCGCGACCGAACATACACATTCAGCTTTCCCAATCTCGTGCCCGGCTCAGTGGCTCGCCTGCGATCCGAGTTTGCCGGACGATGCCGGATCAACACCAGCCTGCAAGTTCTGGCAGGCACTTCTACGTTTTCCCGTACAGTCTTCGGCGTGGCGGTTAGCAACAACGAAGCCGACTTTGCTTCCAATACACTGGTCAACGGTGCATTCTCGCCTACCACGGACAATATACCCGTTCAAGTACGCTACCTGGCAGCCGCCGAAACCAGCGAGGGCTGGCTTGACTATATCGAAGTGAACGCCCGACGCAGGCTGGTTATGACCGGTCAAGCCATGGAGTTCCGTGACCAGCAAACCTTGACTCAACCAAACGCCACATTCCGCATCAGCGGTGTCAACGGTGCAGGCTTTGCCATTTGGGACGTAACCGACCGAAAAGCACCCAAACGTCAGGTGGCAACGACTTCCGGCAGTACGGTGGAATTTGGCGCACCCACACAAAACACGCTTCGCAATTTCGTCGCGTTTTTCGACAACGGCAACCTGCCCAGGCCGGAAAAGGCCATCGGAAAAATCGCCAACCAGAATATTCACGGCCTCGACAACCTACATATGGTCATAGTTTACCACTCCGACCTGGAGGCTGCCGCACAACAACTAGCCCAACACCGGCGCACGTATAGCGGCCTGGATGTGGCTACCGTGCGCATTGACCAGCTGTACAACGAGTTTTCGTCAGGCGCTAAAGACCCAACCGCTATTCGTGATTTTGCCCGGATGTTGTTGGACCGCAGCCCAGCCAAGTTTGACTACCTGCTCCTGTTCGGCGATGGCTCTTTCGACCCGCGCAACAATACGGAAAGCGACGACAACCTCGACCTCGTACCCGTTTTTGAAACCTACCAGTCGTTCAACCCGATCTACTCCTTCCCCTCCGACGATTACTTTGCCCTGCTCAGCGACAACGAAGGCGGCAACCTCGTGGGCGCTCTGGACATTGCCGTTGGGCGCATCACCCCCCGCAATGCCGCCGAAGCGCAGGCTATTGTGAACAAGATCCTGGACTACGACAACAATCCCAAAACATTGGGCGACTGGCACCTTCGCCTCTTGTACTTCGCCGACGATGAAGACTGGAATGCCCACATCAACCAAGCCGAAGACTCCCTGGCCCATGCCGCCGAAAAAACTGAAGAGTGGTTCAACCTTGAAAAAGTCTATTTCGATGCCTACCAACAGGTAGCCACATCCAGTGAAAAACGGATTCCCGATGCCAAGGCGGCTATCAACGCCAATATTTTCAAGGGCGGTCTCATTGCCCAATACATCGGCCACGGCGGGCCTCGTGGCTGGGCGCAGGAACGTGTTATAGACAACAACGATATCGCAGGCTGGGACAACACCAACCGTTACCCGCTCGTCATAACTGCCACCTGTTCCTTCGGCGGTTACGATGACTACGGTACCCTCACCGGCGGTGAACAGGCGCTGATCAAAGTCAATTCTGGCGCTGTGGCACTGTTCACCACTGTGCGTGCCGTGTTCATTGACGGGAACAACAAACTCACCGATGCCGTGCAGGAGGTTATTTTCCAACGCCTGCCCAACGGCCGCTATCGGACCATTGGCGACATTCTTAAGGATGCCAAGAATACCCTTAGCAGCGGCAATGAAAACAATGGTCGCCGCTTCACACTGCTCGGTGACCCGGCTATGTACCTGGCCCTGCCGGAACACCGCGTTCGCACCACGCGTATCAACGGCAAACAGTTCGATCCGGCTCAGCCTGATACCTTGCGTGCGCTCATGCCCGTGGAGCTGGAAGGCGAGGTGACCGACCTTCCCGGAAACCCGCTGCCTGCGTTCAACGGGCGCGTGTTCGTCACGCTGTTCGACAAAAAGCAGACGCTGTACACCCTCGGCCAGGACGAACGCAGCTATGTGCGCCCGTTCACTGCCCAGCGCAGTATTTTGTTCAAAGGCAGCGCAACAGTGACCAACGGCCGGTTCAAGATCAATTTTGTAGTCCCAAAAGACATCAACTACCCCTACGGATTGGGAAAGATCAGTTACTATGCTGAGGACGGCACACCGCTCGACGCTGCCGGTGCCGACACCGAGGTGGTTATCGGTGGCACGGGCAATTCCATCAAAGACGAAAACCCGCCCCTCGTACAGATTTTCCTCAATACTGATGCATTCGCCTTTGGCGGTATCACGGACAAAAACCCGACGATCCTGGTTAAATGCTCCGATGATTACGGCATGAACGTGACCGGTGCCGGCCTCGGCCACGACCTGACTGTGGTGCTCGACGGTAACGCGCTGGAAACTATCGTCCTGAACGATTTTTACGAAAGTGCCCTCGACGACTCCCGCCAAGGCAAGGCGCTGTACCCGTTGCGTAGCCTGGCCCCCGGGCGGCATACGCTGCTGGCCAAAGGCTGGGACATTGCCAACAATTCCGGCGAGGGTTACACCGAGTTTGTGGTGGCAGAGGACGGAAAGGCTGCGCTCGCCCACGTCCTGAACTACCCTAACCCGTTCAGCACCAACACGAATTTTCAGTTTGAGCACAACTTGGCTGGACAAGTGCTTGACGTTCAAGTCAGCATTTTTTCCGTATCGGGAAAACTGGTCAAAACGATCCTGCAGACGGCTCCAGCAGACGGCTTCCGTGTGACCGACATCAACTGGAACGGCCGCGATGAGTACAACGAAGTGCTCGCACGCGGGGTTTACCTGTACCGGATCAAAGTGCGCGGCACCGATGTAACCGGCAACACTGCTTCTGCCGAAAGTGCGTTCGAGAAATTGGTGATTCTGAAATAATGGCTGACTAAGAGCGTGTTTAAATTTAACATTTCGGTGTCAGGCCGTCCAATTTTACCCTGCCCTGCGTTATTTTTTTCGCCGTATTGCCCACATACACCTGCAAAAAATGCCTTGGTCAGAATAAAATTGAATCGCCTTGCCATCCGAATGTTAAATTTAAACACGCTCTTAGTGGTGCCTAAACAACCGACGAGCAACGAAAACAGCAGCAAAACAAGGCCGCCAAATTTGTACCTTTATTCCAGCGCCGTTCCATACACAACACTGCACACCGTCCGTCATGAAAAAACAATTCTCTTTCGCGCTTTTTCTCACACTCCAAACCTGCCTTTCCCTTGCTCAAGACACCTTTTCCATCGTGGCTGTGGACTCCCTAACCGGTGAAGTCGGCAGCGCGGGCGCGTCGTGCATCAGTGCTACTAACCTGAAAAATTTTTTCCCAAACTTCGATCCTGACTTCCTCGGCGACTTGCTGCCCGGCCGGGGTGCCATCAACACGCAGGCTTCTTACCTGCAGCAAAACCAGTTGAATGCCCGCGCCCGTTTGGCCGAAGGCATGACCCCGCAAGCGGTGGTGAACTGGCTGGCCGCCAATGATGCCCAGAGCGGCTCCACTCAGCGGCAGTACGGCGTGGCCGCTCTGCAAAACGGCGCACCCATGGCTGCAGCCTTCACCGGAGCCAATTGCCTCAATGTGAAGGCTCACCGGGTGGGACCAAACTACTCAATCCAGGGCAACATCCTGTCCGGCGCAGCCATACTCGATTCAATGGAAGCCCGCTTCCTGGCCGCAGGCGGCTGCCTCGCTAACCGACTCATGGCAGCCATGCAAGGCGCAAACGTATCGGGCGCCGACTCCCGCTGCGCAAGCAATGGCACCTCGTCTATGTTCGCATTCCTTAAAGTGGCCGCTCCCGGCGACTCGGCCTCCAACCTGACACTGCGGCTGTTCGTATCCTATGACCCCGTCGGTATCGAGCCGATTGACTCCCTGCAGGCGCTGTTCGATACCCGCTACGTTTGCGTCAGCACGGTAAAAGATGCCGCTGGCGAAGGTATCGCCTTCCGCGTGTCGCCCAACCCCACGTCGGGCGAACTGATCTTGCACCTGCCCGAAGACCTCGGCACTGCCCGCCTCGACATTTTCGACGCGCAAGGCCGCTGGCTCCGAACCCTGCCAGCCGTGACTAGCGGCGAACGCCTGACCGTACAAGACCATGGCCTTTTTTTGTTCCGTTTGGTGAGTAAAAACGGCCAAACCGGCGTGCAAAGAGTGGTGGTGGAGTGATATAGGCAGGGTCGTACTCATTGCCGGTTTTTAATTCAGAAAACGCCAACGTGGCATTACGTCGGGCAGGCGACGATTTCCGGCAGGACAAAACGATCCAGCGTGCCGGGCCTTTTCACTAACTTCGTGGGAAAATCCGATACTTTATGCGATCAATCATCCTACTTACCGCTTCTCTCGCGCTCTTCGTGAGCGCCATCACCGCTCAAAACGCCTACTACCGGGTCAAATTCCCCGACGATGCCACCGTTTATGGCTGCGGCGCCCAGGCCGACATTGAGAACCCCGTCATCGAAATGTTCGCCAACTGCTCCTTCAACGTAGGTGTGTCCGTTTCTGACATGGTCTTCAACATCACCCAGGGCGGCGGCTGCAAAAAAATCCTGCGCACATTCACGTTGCTCTACTGGTGCGACTACGACCCCAATGCCTCGCCCATATTCATCACCAACCCCACCGATACCGACACCGGCCCTACCCTGTTCGGACAGCCGTCCAACCGGGGCCACCTCCGGTACACCCAGGTCATCAAGGTTCTGGATGCCGAGGCACCTACTTTTGTGGATTGTCCTGCCGGGCCGCTGGAATTCTGTGATCTCACATCCAACGACCCTGCACAGTACAACAACGGCCACGTCAACCTGTGCGAGGGGCCGGTGAGCCTCAGTGCAAAGGTGACTGATATTTGCTCCAAAACCGACCTGCTGCTGAGCTACCGCCTGTTTCTCGACCTCGACGGCAACGGCAGTATGGAAACCTTCCTGAGCAGCAGCGCTCCAGGTGCCTGGCCGATTGACAAAACCATTGTCGGCAGCGACACACTCATGGGCAGCATCACCTTCCCGACCGGGGTCGGGTTGCCCTACGGCACACACAAAATTGAATGGGTCGCCAACGATAAATGCGGCAACGAGACCATCTGCAAATACGAGTTCATTGTCAAAGACTGCAAGGCACCCACCGTCGTGTGCATCAATGGCCTTAGCATTAACATCATGCAGACCGGCATGATCACACTCTTCGACACCGATTTTATCAAATCGTATTTCGACAACTGCACGCCCAACAGCCAGATCAAGATTGGCATCCGTAAAGCCGGCTCGGGCACGGGCTTTCCGATCAACAGCAATTCCGTCACCTTCGGATGCAGTGAACTCGGCCCGCAATCGGTAGAGGTATGGGCCGAAGATGCCTACGGTAACGCTGACTACTGCCTCACGTTCGTAAACGTGCAGGACAACATGGGCTCCTGTGCCCCCCCAAACAAACTGCCGGGTAAAGTGATTACGTTTGCCAACAAACCCGTGCCAGGCGCACAAGTAGCGCTGAAGCAATACAACAACACCCTCAAAACCGCGCAGACCGATGCCGATGGCAAGTACGAAATGCTCAGCCTGACCTCCGGCTGCAACTACAGCCTGGAAGCCTTTATGAACAGCGGCGCTTCGGTTAATGCCGGCGTTAACACGCTGGATGCCCTGCTCGCAGCCGCGCATGTGGACGGCTTTTTGCCACTCGCCACACCCTACCAACTGCTGGCCGCCGATGTGGATAAATCCGGCAGCCTAACCCCTGCCGATGTGCTGAAAATCTCGAAAGTGCTGCTCGGCGCACAACTCACGTTTCCCGATAAGCCCGTGTGGCAGTTTTTGCCCGGTTCGTACACTTTTGCCAATCCGAGCCAGCCGTGGGCCGGTTCTGTTCCCAGCGCCACCTCGACGTTTTGCATGTCGGCGGCGATGCCCCTGCCCGCTTCGAATTTCATTGGTATCAAAACCGGCGATGTGAACGGCTCCGGCAATACCAATTTGCAATCCCTGGAAGCCAGCGACCGTCAAGCCGAAGGCGAGGTGTTTTTCCAAACCAAAGACAAGGTATTTGCCGCTGGCGATATCGTGCGTGTGGACATCACCACACCCGATCTGGCCAATTTGGTGGGCTTCCAGTTTACCCTCGATTTTGATCCGGCGGTGCTGGCCTTGCAGCAGGTGGAGCCTGATCTGGTGCCTGCCGAATTCACGGCAACACCAGGCGAAGGGCACGTCACTGCCACCTGGCACTCGGTGGCCATGCTCGACCCGACGGTAATAGGGAAAGATATGTTCATGCGGGCATTTACGGTGGTGTTCAAAGCCCAGAGCAGCGGCACACTCAGCCAATTGGTGCGCATCAGTTCCGCCATCACACCCGCCGAGGCCTACTTGCGCGACCTGAAGCAGGTTGGTGCCAGCCTGAAATACCAGCCCCTCGCTACTACGCCGGGCAAGCGCCTGCGCCTGATGTCGCTGTGGCCCAACCCGGTACAGGATCGGCTGACCGCCACATTCTACCTGCCCGAACCAGGCACCACCACGATCACGCTTACTGACGCGGCAGGCATGGTTTTGCAGACTTCGCAGACCGATCGTGCTCAGGGCTACAACGAAGCCACACTCGAACTGAACGACCGTACCAAGCCGGGCATGCTGTTCCTGCATGTGGAAGGCCCCGGCGGCGCGGCAGTGCAGCGGGTACTGAAGCAGTAGGTTATTTGATTGGCGGCGTTGACAAAACCGCCGCCCCTGCTGGAGAGAAGCGGGGGCGGCGGTTTTGTTGTTTGTACACAACGTACATAGGTAGCCTAATCTCTATACCGTCAAGCCCTCGCCACGCATAGCCGCTGGCATGACAAGGCCGAGCGGGGATATGCTCGCGAACATCTGCAACTCGATGCGTAGCGTTCTTGCCCTCCGACATTCTGCTGACGCTTAATGAGTCAGAAAAAGAACTCAAGCATCGAATAAAAGTCTCTTTAGCCATTCAGTTGTTTGTCCAGCAAAAAGTTACGATCGGCAAAGCCGCGCAAATAGCGGGCATGTCACGTTTGCAATTTGAAACGGTACTTGCTGAAAACAGCCTCCCGATTTCAACTTTGAGCGTGGAAGATGTCATGGCCGGTATTCAAAAATTGGGATAACATGAAGGCAGGACTCGTCATCGCGGATTCGGGGCCGATATTCTCGTTGGCAGTCATCGGAGGGTTCGAGGTTTTGGACGCGCTTTGCAGCCCGGCGACTGAATTCTATACACGCTCTAAGTTCGGGGAAGCAGCGATCAAAGCATAGGAACTCCGCGCTCTATGAAGGCTTCCGCTGCTCTGCCCTCTCGTAACATGGGTTGCCCAATAACAGGGGCGACAAACGAAGCCGGTATCACTCCCTTCAAAAACAGGGTAGCAAAACCTTCGGTCTTGCCAAATCCAGGTACTGCCTACAGTTGTGTTATTCAGGCAGCCCTACCCACCCAATACCAATCGTACTTTTTTTATAGTGCCTACCGGCAGATCGAAATATTCGGCCACCCGATCATCAGACCAATCCGGGTTCTTTTTCAAAAAAGCGACGATTACTTTTTCAATGCCCTTTTCAATGCCCTTTTCAATGCCTTTTTTAAAGCCTTTTTCGATCCCTTCATCCACAAACTGCTCGTACGCCGTTTTGGCTCGGCGGCTTTCCTTCGGCGGTAGTGTTTTGGCTAATTCCATAATATCGTCTTTTTTAAGTGGTGATGCAATTTGAACGTACAGGAAGGTGACCTGAAACAAACCAAGCCACACTTCCTCAGCGACATTTTCGTGGACAAAAATAAGCAAGTCCCGAAAATGTTGCCGGATGTATTTGCCTTCGCGGATGTGTTTGAACACCAACAGGATGTTGCGCAGCAACACGATGTCGCGCATCGCTAAAATATCTTCATCGGAGATGGCCTGCAGGTCCACCTTCAAGATGTCGAAGTGCGGCACATACCCGGCGAGTACAGCCGGTACAACACCGTACTGCTCGCGCAACGGCTTGGTGCGCCAAGGCTTTTTGCCGTGGTAGAACAGCACGGGTATCGTGAGCGTAAAACGCGGGCGCTTCTGGCGAATATCTTCTTCCTGAATGCCTCGCAGATAATTTCCCAACTGGATGTAGATACGACGACCTGTTGGCGCACTTTTGTGCTCCAACAGCAGGCAGATGCGCACTGGCTTGTTGCCAGTTGTGTAGCACGTGTACACCAGGTCGGAGTAGAACTCGCGCAAATCGTCGGAAAGTAACCGCTCCGGCGACAATTTCAGGGTATCCAGATTCAGCTCGGCTACTTGTTCGGGCGGCAAAAAGGCGCGGAGCAGTTCGAGCGCCACCGGCAGCACTTTGAACACCTGCTCGAAATACGCATCGTGCGGGCGGGTAAGGGAGATGTTCTCGGTTATATTCATGTTGCGGCCGGGTTATTGGCCTTTACAAAAATAGGGGACGACCGATGTCAGTCTGCCGCTTGAGGAATGAGTACGATACATTTATTGAAATTCAATATATCCCGGTTGCTGCCAGCCCGATGGTCGCCCCCCGCTGTTTCCCCTCCCGTCTTTTATCGCCCCGCCAAGGGCCTACCCGTGCTACGAGGGGGGGAGTACGGGCTGGGGGCGACAACCGCAGCGGGCAAACCTCCCTTCAAAAACAGGGCGGCAGAACCTTCGTTTGTCAAATCCATGACGTGCCTACCAGCACTGCCGCCACAAGGCTCCTCGCGGAGCGCTCTTTGCTCGCGCCCTTTCCGGGGCGACAGACGGGACAAACACCTGTTCAGTGGCTGCCATCCGGCATTCCTGTGAGCTGGGAAGGGCCGACGAGGCGGAAGCCGACGTTGTTGTTGCGGTTCGTCGGCGTGTTGTGGTTCCGGTACGCGGTGCGGCAGTTCTGCGCGTCGTTGTTCCAGGAGCCGCCACGATTCACACGTCCACCTTGGTCTTGTCCCGGTCGGATGCCGCCACGTCGTCCAGGTATTGCACCTTGAATACCCAGTAGGTGCCCGATGCGCCCTGAACCAAACTGTCTTCCACCGATACGACTTTTTTGTTGCGCAAAAACGTGTTCATCTCGTCGTTGAACACCTCCCCGCAAGGGATCGGAATGTTGAATATTTTGATTTGCATATTGTGCGTTCGTCCGACGAATTTGTCGTCGGACGAGTAAATTTAAAGCGCTTTGTAACTACTTAGTCAGGGGCAGCGCCCCGAAAGGTTTGTAGTAATTTTTGTGCAAGATCTATCGTGG
>JBJXEZ010000079.1:0-21035 GCA_046153695.1 Saprospiraceae bacterium | reverse complement strand
AAAAATAACGCAGGGCAGGGTAAAATTGGACGGCCTGACGCCGAAATGTTAAATTTAAACACGCTCTAATTCTGCCTCGACACTTACCCCAAAAAAACGCCACACATTCAAATTCACCGCAGAGGTGGAGAGATGCAAAATAATGAGAAATACTGCCTTCATTTTTTCCCTCGCTACCGCTTTTTTATTGCTGTTTACCGCCGCTGCAAAACAAAATAACAGGCTGCTTTTTTTTCCAAAAAACAGCCCACCCTACCCTATCGCTCTGGGGAAACAACCGGGTTCTTCCTTCCCGCAAAACTACTTCCGCATGCCTGTTCAGGTCGAAGGCCTGCGTATTTCAGGTTCATTTGGCGAACTGCGCGAAAATCATTTTCACACGGGCCTCGATATCAGTACCAAAAACGGTCAGGCTGGCGCAACTGTGGTGGCTGCCGCTGGTGGGGTTGTCCACCGCATACGGGTACAGGCCAGCGGATACGGCAACGTCGTGTACATCAAGCACCCCAATGGCTACACCACTGTGTACGCCCACCTGGACCGGTTTACACCCGAATTGGCAAAATACGTCCGGCAGGCCCAATACAAGCAGGAGCGTTTCGAGGTTGATTTGTTCCCCAAACCGGCGACTTTTCCCGTGAAAAAAGGTGAAGCAATCGGGGTTCTGGGAAACACGGGCGGTTCCGAAGGCCCGCACCTGCACTTCGAGATACGGCGAACAGCCAACCAAAAAGCGCTTAACCCGCTCTTTTTTGGCCTGCCCGTGCAGGATAAAACGCCTCCGGAAGTGGTGGACATGAAGGTGTACGCCCTGAATGAAAACCGCGAAGTCCGTACCAGCCAGCCTTTCCAGATACAAAAACTTCCCAATGGCCGGCTTAGGCCGGTGGGCGGCGACACCGTGCGGATACCAGCCTGGCGGGTCGGCTTTGGTGTGCGAGCGTTCGACCAGATGACTGGCAACACACTGAACAAAAACGGTCTCTGCACCCTCACAATGCTGGTCAACGACAAACTCGCTTTTCAGTGGTACGCCAACGAGATCGACTTCGACGAGTCCCGTTACATCAACGCGCATACGGATTACTCTGCCTTCAGCCGGTACGAGGCCATGTTTCACCGTTGCTTCGTGCTGCCCGGCGACCGGCTCTCCAACTACGCCCGCACTGAAAGCCTCGGGGCGGTTCCGATCTACAAAGACAAGCCGACCAAGTTTACCATCTGGGCCGCCGATGCCCACGACAACACCACCGAAATTGTCTTTTGGGTGCTTCGAGACGACCCTGTGCCAGCGTTGCCAGCTGCTCCATACCAGTTGGAGCTGCCCTTCGACGTGGAAAGCCGGGTGGACATGGACGGTTTTTTTATGACCTTTCCGAAAGGCACGCTGTACGAAACGCTTTTTTTTCGGCACACAACGGAAGCGCCTCGGCCCGAGCTTCTGGCACCGGTACACCGGGTTCACGACGAAACGGTGCCGTTGCACCGCTATGGTACCATCGGAATTCGGGCGGATGATGTACCGGGAAACCTCCGGAACAAGGCGGTCATCGTCCAGCTCGGCAAGGGCCGCCCGACTAACTGCGCGGGCACCTGGAAAGACAATACGTTGGAAACCCGCGTGCGGGAGTTCGGGTCGTATAGCGTTATGGTGGACACCACGCCGCCGGTCATCAAACCCGTGGTTTTTGCGCAAAGCATGCTGAAAAAAAATGCGATTTCCTTCGTTGCCACCGACAATTTTGACACCGACGGCAACGCCAAGGGACTGCGGTACCGGGGTACTGTGGACGGCAAGTGGGTGCTGTTCGAGTACGACCGCAAACGCGCCCGCCTCACCCACACGTTCGACGGGCGGATTGCGCGCGGCACCCACACGCTGCGGCTTGTGGTGACGGATGATCGGGGAAACGAGGCGATTTTTGAGCGGGATTTTGTGAAGTGAGTATGTATCCAGGGCATCGAGCATTCAACCAATTTCTGGATATGGTACGCCGAGAATTGGCCGGCTTAGCCTAACGCCCACTTTTTCACCTCCCGCTCCACCAGCCACACCGCCACTACCGCCGACAATACGCAGTAGCCGCCCACCAGAAAAACATACCACGCGCCCACGTTTGTCCGTGCGCCGAACCAGTCGCCCCCGGCTTGCCCGATAAGGTACAGCCCGAGGGCGGATTTAGCGATTTCCATCAGATGGGCGTTTCGGTTGCCGTCCATCAGTTCTGTGTAGGCGTAAATGGTTGTGAAAATGAACGCACCGTACAGGAAAATACCCGGTGCACCGATTTTTCCGAGAAAAGCAAAAAAGTAGATCAGCAGGAAGTAGGTGAAAAACATCTGCACCCACGACCAGGCCACCAGCGTGCGCGAAGCGGGCGTATCGTATTTTTCAAAATGGTACACGTCTGCGATGGCGGTCACGGGGTAGAGGGCCTGCACATCGGCGGGCCGCCAGCCAGTGGGCATAAACCAGATACGCACCTTATCCCACCACCTGCGGGTGCGCCAGGCATCGGTGAGCAGCAGCCAGAAATGTTGGAAGTTGATCTTGAACGGGTTCCAGGTGCGGACGGGGCGCTTCACGCCGTACACCGGCGGCACGTCGGGCCGCTCCGGCTGAAAGGTGCCGAACCACTTGTCCCAGAGAATGAAAATCTGCCCGTAGTTTTTGTCCATGTACTCGGCGTTGATGGCGTGGTGTACGCGGTGGTGTGCAGGCGTGACCAGCAGATGTTCCAGCCAGCCCATCTGACCGATGAGACGGGTGTGGTACCAGTACTGCAAAAATAAATGCAATGGTGCGATCACAGCAATCACCTCGCCCGGTATGCCAAGCAGCGCAGCCGGCAGCAGCAGGAAGGTGAAATAGTTCACTATGGTCGAAACGGACTGTCGCAGCGCGCACGACAGGTTGAACTCCTCACTGCTGTGGTGGATGATATGACGGTTCCACAGGAAATTGATCTCATGGCTCCAGCGGTGTACCCAATAGCCCTGAAAATCCACGGCCACAAACGCCACGGCGTACACAACCCACGTGGCTTCGATGTGCAGGATGGCTACCTTGTTTACCAGCCAGGAATAACTGATGATGCCAATACTCAGGCCCAGCACGTCCTTGACTATGTTCGTGATGCCGGAACTGAAACTCGAAATGCTGTCCAGCCCCCGAATGACATTTTCCCCGCGCTGCCAGGCGACCGTCACCTCGATGAAATACAGCAGGAAAAATACCGGAATGGCGAGGTTGAGAATTGCGCCGTATGCTTCCATAATTCGTGTGTTTAGGTTTTTTCAGTGGTTCCTTACCGGTTTAACTGCTATGGGGTGGTTTGCTTTTTTTGTGCTTGCAGCAGCATTTCCAGCAGGTCTTCATAGGGGATCACCTCGATGGCAAACGATTGGCCAGCCATTTCGGGCGGTTCTTTTTTAAGCAGTTCGCGTTCTTTCTGGATTTTGGTCTCGGAACGGTCGCTGGCAAACTCTTTTTTGGCGATTGCCAGCAGCAGTTTTAAAAAAATGGCGCTGCGTCGATTGGTGTCATTTTCCAGGTACCGTTTTCGGTATTTGTCCAGGGCTTCCATACTGCGGTGAAACGTTTCTTCCTCGTACAGGCCTTTGGCCACGCTGTACAACACGGGCAGCATGACGAGCGGGATATTCATGCCGTCTTTTTCCTTGTCCAGAATTTCGAAATCGTTGAGGAATCTCGCGGCAAAAGGGTTGAAGTAACCGGCGGCGGTTTCCACCTGGTTTTTGTCCAATTTTCCAAAAACAGCCAGGATGTGCAAATAGCCGCCGATCATCACCCAGATGTCACGGGTGCTGCCGCTGAGTTGGACGTACCTGGAATGGCTTACTGTTTCTTCATAAATGCGCAGGGCTTCTTCATACCGTTTAAAGTAGGTGTAGTAGTAGAACCGGCTTTCCATGAGGCGAAACCAGTTGAAATCACCTTGATCAACCAGCGTTTCGCAGTAACTTATGGTTGCTTCACCGCCTTCCTCGATTCGGAGTTGGGTCATGCAAAGCAACTCGTTGAGGGTAAATATGGCCAGTGTTCCGCGGTTGATATTTGGCCTGTCCTTGAGCAGGTTTACGGCTTCAATACAGAGGGCCAAAGCGCTCTTGCAGTCGTTTACCGACAGGTACTTGATCAAACCAATCAGGTAGGTTTGAATTTGAAATTGAATTGTGCCTGCCGAATCAATGCTTGGAAAAAGTTCGTCAAAATACCTGGAAGCAAGTGCATGCACATCCTTGCTTGGCGACCGGCGCGTGATGTAATGGTGGATCAGGTTTTCGTAATAATCGTACGCTTTGACTTCCCAGTAGCGCTTTTCTTCATACAACCGGTGAAGGTTGCTGTACTTTTCGTGACTGGCCTGATCGCCCGGGCTAAGAGCAGATTGCTGCCGGAGCAAGCGGCAAATGTCAGCGGTGAGGGCTGTAAACTCAAATTTTATGGTTTGTTCCAGCAGTTGTTGCAGCAGGTAATGGCTGGCTTTGGTAGCGTCTTTGCTCCAGATTATGTACGCCGCCGCGTATTCTTTGTAGCAGTTGAAACTCGCTTTTCCACGCTCGTTGTACTGCGCCTGATTCGTGTCTACAAAAAAAGAGGTGTTGATCAACTGCCGGATGAGGCGGTTCCGTAGCTTTTTGTAGTTGGGGTCTTTTTCGCTTGTGCCATACAAATGCCGGGCGGCTTCATTATCGGAGGCAAACTGGCCTTTAAAAATACCCTCGTGCATGTCCGAAATCAGGTTTCGTTCACTGTCCGGGTTGCCCAGTACTTCAATATTTTTGATCTTGTTTCGGGTGATCGTCTGCACCAAGTCTTTGAGAATCTCGAATTCCATATCAGGCTATCATTTAGGATATTACAGGTCATTTTTGATGGATGATTCAAAATCTGCATGGATTGAAATCTGCAAATGTGTCCTTTTTATTACTATTTGGGCGCCGGACTTTTGTGCCGTGAATAAACCAACAACACATTTTTGTTCAACTCAGACAAACGGAATAGCATCGGAATAGTACAGCAAATTTAGGCAACATATCTTGTTCTGGAGGCGCAAATCTGCCTCGCCACTTCCTTTTACGCCGAATGCGTGAGAGGGTTGTTAGTGTATTAATACTCAATCTGCATGGATTGAAATCTGCAATTGTGTCCTTTTTTAAAGGTTGGCATCGCCGGACTTTTGAGTCGTTATTTTAAACGATCAAAACATTTTGACTATGCCCACTTTTGCTGTACTCCTTGGATTGCTTTTTGCCACTGCTGGATTTGGTGGCCGTGCTCAAACCATAAACGACCGTACTGAAAAGCCGAATCAAGAAAAGCCTGAGTTTATTATCGCTGACATAAACATCCCATAAAACACGCTGATCGTGTTTTATTGAAGAGCAACTCATACACGCCCTCGCCCAAGGCAATATTTTTAATCGAACTAGTTCAGCAGTATAATCTTATGAAACGCTGAACTCGCAACACGCTTTATTTTAATAGACTCTTTCAGAGAAAGGCAAGTGCTTGGGGTCGTCATGCGCGTCGGCCAAGGCAGAGAAGTCGACATTTTGCGCCAAGAGAGGCGTATAGGTTGATTTATTCGACCAAACAGGTACTTGTCTTTTCTCTGAGAGTCAGAGCGTAATCCGGTACGAGCAGGGACAACCCTTGTCCAAGTTTTTACAATTTTTCTTTGCCAATGCCAATTGTTGCGTACTTTTCGCGGCGAAAAAGTGTGTGCACTGTTTTTCACACCGTTAAGCCCAACAAATAGCAATGCCTTAATCTTTTTTTTAATCACAATACATACTTATGCGCATCCAGTTCAGCCTTTCCTGCCAGAAAGGTGTCATTATTCCAATCAATTACCAGTCTGAAATTTCTAACTGGATATATTCAGTGCTTTCCAACGCTGGTGCTGACCTATCGGCCCATATCCAACAGTTGGGCTTTGACACAGCTACACACAATTTTAAACTATTCACATTCAGTCCGTTGGCCATTTACCCTTACGAGATGGACCAGGTGAAACAAGAGTTTAAACTGTTGGGCAATCAAGTCAAGATCAGCGTTTCCATGTATCTGGACACCGCTTTTGAGCAACAGATTGTCCACCTTTTTCGCCAACTCCCCCTGACGTTGGGAACACTTGACGGCAATCCCTCGCAGTTTGAGGTCAAGCATTGGCAGGTAATGCCGAGGGTGCATTTCAAGGAGACCATGCAATTCAAGGCTGTTTCGCCCATTTCGCTGACAAATGTGGAGGAAGGCAAAACTGCCAACCAATACCTGCTTCCCGACCACGAAGCTTACGATATCAGTTTTTTTAACCACGCCATTCGCCGCTTCAAAGCTGCCGTGCAGTACAAGTCTCTGGCCGGGTTGAAATTGTTGGATCCGTCTTTCCCGATGAGTTACAGGCTTATTGGACAGGCAAAATCAAGGCTGATCCACCTGAAACCAAACCCCGATGGCATATCCCAACTTCGCGGCTTTGTTTTTGAGTTTGAAGCCAGTATGCCTCCTTCCGTGGCTGAGTTCTGCTATTATTCCGGTTTCGGAGAGTACCCGTATCTGGGTTTTGGCTATGTCGAAATCAAATAACTTACTTGGACTGAAAAACTTCCATGAAATGAGCGGACGTTTTGCCTCCTTTGTGCTATTGTGGCTGCCTATATTGCTCGTTTGTTTTTCGTGCATAGAAGACACAAAAAACACACTGCCAGCGGTAGAAGGGCGCTGGGAGATTATTCGCGGGCTACGAAATGGGCGGGAGACGGGCACGTTGTCCGGCACCTATTTTCGTTTTGGTACCGATGGCAAAATGATCACCAACTTGCCAATTGGCCCTGAGATTCCGGTTGAGTATGAACTGACAAAGAGTTTGATCCAACAAAAAGGAGCCTCGCCTGTGGATTACTCCGTGCTTTCGCTCAATGACACTACGTTGGTACTCGGTTTCGAAATGCGTGGCATGCAATTCGAGATGTACTTGCGTAAAGCAATGGAGCCGGAACCCGTTTTATCTGATCCACAAACACTGCAAAGCGACACCTCCAGCCCGCAGCCAATTGATTCCATTCAGGAATAATGCTGTTTTTTTAACAGGAGTCGAAATTCAGTTTGCTCGTTCCAGGATGACTGCGTAGCCTTGACCAACGCCGATACACATGGCACAAAGGGCAAATCGTCCGTTCCGTCGCTGAAGTTCGCGTGCCGCAGCCAGGAGTATGCGAGCGCCGGACATACCCAACGGGTGCCCCAATGCAATGGAACCACCGTTTGGATTGATCCGCTCATCGTCGTCAGCAATGCCCAATTGACGGGTACAGGCCAAAACCTGTGCGGCAAAAGCCTCGTTGATTTCGATAACCGACAGATCAGCAAGAGAAAGCCCGGCTTTTTCCATCGCCTTTCGGGATGCTTGCACCGGTCCAATACCCATGATACGTGGCTCAACGCCCACGACAGCTGAGCTAACGATCCTCGCCAAAGGGTTGATTTTGTGTTCTTTCACTCCAAATTCCGAGGCGAGAAGCAAAGCTGCTGCACCGTCGTTTAAGCCAGAGGCGTTTCCTGCAGTCACAGTGCCCCCTTTTCGAAAGGCTGGCCGTAATTGAGCCAGTACTTCGGCCGTCGTTTCCGGTTTTACAAACTCGTCGTCTGCAACCAATTGGAGAACACCTTTGCGTGCAGCCACTTCAACGGGCGCTATCTCTTCGGCAAGCCTTCCTGCGTTTCGAGCCGCAGTCGCTTTTAGTTGGCTCCAACAAGCGAACCTGTCCTGGTCTTCCCGACTGATCTGGTAGAGTTCAGCCAGGTTTTCGGCAGTCTCCCCCATAGCCTCGGTACCGTACATGGCCTCCATCGCTGGGTTGATAAAGCGCCAGCCAAAACTCGAATCGTAAAGTTTAGAATCCGAGCCAAAAGGTTTAGCACTCTTGCTCAGCACATATGGGCCACGGGTCATATTTTCCACGCCACCGGCGATGTACAGGTGTCCGTCACCGTTTCGAATGGCCCGTTGGGCGTGAATTGCGGCAGCCATACCACTGGCGCACAACCTGTTGACGGTTTCGCCAGGTACAGAATATGGCATTCCGGCAAGCAGTAGCGCCATGCGGGCCACGTTGCGATTGTCTTCTCCTGCCTGGTTAGCGCAACCCAAAAATACGTCTTCAATGGTCGCTGGATCCACATCTGGATGGCGCGCAAGCAGTTTTTTAAGCGCATGAGCAGCCAGGTCATCCGTTCTGACGTGGGCCAGGCTGCCGCCAAAATTTCCGATAGGCGTACGTATGCCGTCAATGATAAAAGCCTCGTTGTTCAAGGTTTGTTTTTTTTATGAAAAAGCAAGGGCTACAAAACGCCGCAAAGTTCACCATTCAAATACAAAAACACTAAACAATGAAAAATACCAACTAAAATGTTTTTCTACCTTTGCCGTGTTAAAAAAAGGGTGCCACGTTGGAACCCGCCTTTTGACAAATTTCAGTTAATCCGATTCAGCCAGTACAATTCGGTGTTGTCGTGGCGTGAAAGCATGTTTTTTTACTCGTCATTTTTTCATGAAATTTATTATGAAATCGTTCAACCTGCTAAAAGTTTTGCTCCTTCTCTTGGGAGCCAGTGCCTTATTCCTTCAATCTTGCCGCGAAATACAAGTAGACCAATCCCGAAAATTAGTTCGCGAGCACTCCAACGAAGTTTTCCTGAAATGGAACGAAGCGTTCCTTCAAATTGACCGGTATGCCCCTGGCTATCGGCCCGGCCCGGCCCCGCACGCACTGGGCTACTTGGGATTTGCCGCCTACGAAGCCGTCGTACCAGCAATGCCCGAACACAATAGTTTAGCCAGCCTGTATAGCGGTCTTGCCATTCCCGCATTCGACGAAGAGGTGGAATACCACTGGCCTGCCGTCATCAACGAAGTGTACGGCTATATGATGAAGCGTTTTTTCTTCCACATGGAAAACGCGTATCCGGATGAATTCGGACTGATCGAAAAAACGCGCCAAGAACTGTACGCCAAGTACGCCGCTGAAACTACTCCAGCGGTACTGGAGCGATCTGTCGCCCGTGGCAGAGAAGTAGCCCGTGTCTTTTATGAGTGGGAACGCACTGATGTCGCCGCACACAATGCCTTTCTCACACCCCGACCACCGTACAACGCTCCCACGGGACCAGGATTTTGGGCACCGACCTTCCCCGATTTTTCAAACGCTATGTTCCCGTTTTGGGGCCAGGTGCGCACGTTTGCCCTTTCCGAAGAAGAACAACTCTGCAAACCGCCAATACCGTACAGCGAGCACCCGGAGTCTTTGTTTTTTATTCAAGCCATTGAGGTGTACAGCACAGTAAAAAATATCAAAGAAAACGGCCCTGACGCTTACGAACAACGCTGGATCGCCGAATTTTGGAGCGATGACATCCTTGGGCTTACATTTTCGCCCCCGGCCAGGCTGATCGCCATCGCCAATCAAGTAGTTCAACAAGAGAACATTGATTTGGAAAAAACAACCGAGGTGTACGCCAAAATGGGTATGGCCCTGAATGATGCCGGAGTGGGCATCTGGCAGTCGAAATATGTGTACAACCTCGAACGCCCGGTTTCCTATATCCGCCGCGTTGTTTCAAAATACTACCCGGAGGCTGCTAACTGGACGACGGTGCTGAACAACCCGATAGCCGGAGCAGAAGGTGTCACACCCGCTTTCCCGGCCTATCCATCCGGGCATTCCGGGTTCGGCGGCGCAGGTGGCAAAATCCTGTCCTCCTTTTTTGAGTTCAACTCGGAGCACCCTGGTACCTATTCGTTTTCTGACCGCTGCCACCTCTACCGCACTGAATTTAACGGCCGCCCACGCACGCTGAACTCGTTCAAGGACATGGCTTACGAAAACGCCTTTTCCCGCATCCCACTTGGCGTGCACTTCCGTATGGACTGCGATGCCGGTGTACTCTTGGGCGAACTTGCAGCACAACGCGTGTTGGAACTCCCCTGGAGAAAATAAAACGTATGGTTGCCATCATTATGGGTTCTGACTCCGACCTGCCAGTCATGCAAAAGGCTGCAGACATTTTGACTGCGCTGCGCGTACCGTTCGAAATGACCATCGTTTCGGCGCACCGCACACCAGAGCGGATGTTTCAATTTGCACAGTCTGCACGCGAGCGGGGCATCCGGGTTGTAATCGCGGGCGCGGGCGGTGCAGCGCACCTGCCCGGAATGGTGGCTGCCATCACACCGCTACCGGTCATCGGTGTGCCGGTCAAGTCCTCCAATTCCATTGACGGCTGGGACAGCATCCTGTCCATCCTGCAAATGCCCGAGGGCGTGCCCGTGGCTACCGTGGCCCTGAACGCCGCTCGAAACGCTGGTATTCTGGCTGCGCAAATCCTTGGAACCAACGACCCAGAACTGCTTGACCGCGTGGCTGCCTATAAAAAAGGACTGGAACAAGTTGTGTTGGACAAGGCGCGAGAAATGGAAAAGGAAGGAAATTAATAGCAACCGGCGTTTACCGGTTAAACCTTTTCCGTGGATTGCGCCCATTGCCCCGAGCGCCTTCATCGTGATTCCATTTTCGGAAACCCCAAACAGTAAATCCCGCGCTTATGAGTGCGCCGAAAAGCCATAACCATCGGTATAGGCGGTTTCGGTAATTTTCATCCTGAAGAAGGGTAACCCGCCCTTGGAGCTCATTCAATTTTTTTTGCTCACCAACCACTTTATCAGCAACTCTTTCAACACTGGATTTGAGATCTTTTAGTTCGGCCAATTCACGTTCGGCCCACCTTTCTTCATCTGGCAACAGGGTTGACGTTGTTTGTATCTTCATGGTTTGAGGATCAAATTTGGCATCGACATATTTTTTTACAAGAACTTGCAGAAATCGGCTTGTGGAGGCCGCCAGACGAATTGAATCCTGCGCAAGCTTCCTTTGAGAGGATTTAACATCGACCTCCAAATTTTTTACATCTGTCTGTAGCTGAACCGCTTTTTCCTTGAATTCTTGTGGGGTTGTATTGCATTGGTAAATACAAAAGACAAAAACGCTCAAAGCGAGGTACGTTACCGTTATATATAGCTTTTCTGATTGCGGAGTTGGCAGTGTTAACATGATTCATTTTTTGCCAAAGGTATATTTTCCAGAAATGTAAACCCTCTGTCTTGATGTGCCTGGAAGAGCCGTTTTTTTACCTGCAAAACAAAAATAAGATTTTACTTTTGCAGGGAAAAACGCGTCCAGAAAATGAACCAATACCTTCAACGAAGCGCGGAGTCGCATATTCGCCAATTGGCTGATCAATTTCCCGCCGTTGCCATCGTCGGGCCGCGTCAGGTCGGAAAAACCTCTCTGGCTCAATACTTGGCCGGACAATGGCCTCGAGAGATTGTCTACCTCGATCTTGAGAACACCGCCGACCTGAATAAATTGAATGATCCTCAGCAATACCTGGAGCCGTTGAAGGACAAAACCGTAATCTTGGACGAAGTGCAACGAGTCCCCAACTTGTTCCCTTTGCTTCGCGGACTGATTGACCGCCACCGGATGCCAGGACGATTTATCCTCCTCGGATCGGCTTCGCCCGAGCTCGTCCGCGATGCTTCGGAATCGTTGGCAGGCCGTATCGCCTACTTTGAACTTTCGCCGCTGTTGTTGCACGAGGTCAACCATATTGTTGGTTATCAGACCCACTGGATTCGAGGCGGGTTCCCCGACAGCTTGCTGGACACCAATGATGAGCGGAGTATGCGCTGGCGCGACAATTTTATCCAAACTTATCTGGAACGCGACCTGCCTATGCTCGGACTAAACGCCAACCCGCTACTCACGCGCCGTTTGTGGACGATGTTGGCCCATTCCAACGGAAACTTGCTCCATTTGGAGGGTCTTGGCAACTCGCTCGGCATTACTGCTCCAACGGTACGGCGCTACCTCGATTTTTTCGAAGCCTCGTACTTGGTCAGAAGCCTACAGCCTTGGTTTACAAACATCGGCAAGCGCATTGTGAAAAAGCCCAAAATTTACCTTCGAGACACTGGAGTGCTGCACGCACTACTGGCCATCGGCGACTACGATGCCTTACACGGCCATCCGGTACTTGGCGCATCGTGGGAAGCATATATCGTGCAACAAGTAGCTGGTATGCTGCCCCCTCGACACGAACTGTTTTTTTACCGAACCCAAGACGGTACCGAGGCAGACCTCGTGGTGGTCAAAGCAGGCTTGCCGAAAACGCTGGTCGAAATCAAGTACAACTCAGCACCGACGATCACCAAAAGCATGCGCTTGGCAGCCAATGATCTGGGAACACAACGCAATATCATCGTCGCCCCTGTGGGTGAAAGTTACCCGCTGAAGGACGGGTTCAAGGTGGTCTGTTTGGCCGATTTGGCCAACATTTTTGATTAACCCGGCACCAACTTTTTGATTTCCGCCACGATATCGCTGTAAGCAGCGTCCAGAGTGGGAAAGTCGGAAAGCGTGCGGTTTTGTGTAGGCAACGCCCTCAAGCGCTCGAGGCCCGAACCGGCGATATCGAATTTTTCGATATGCACCGGGATAACGCGTTTGCCCGTCTCGATTGCTTTCAGAATCAGCAAAAACCAGGCCTCTACGTTGAACAGGTTTTGGGTGATGAGCACCAAAACATAGTCCGCCCTGGTTACTTCCGACTCGGCATGGGCGAATATATCCTCACCTGCCGGTGCCTCGTGTACATTGTACAACTGGATTTTTTTCGTAGCCTTTAGCAAAAACAGATGTTTGCTCAACGTTTGGCTGTGGGGCGTGTCGGCGGCATCGTACACGACCACGAACTTGGGCGATGTGCCCGCAGGCGCAGCAGCTACCATCGGTTGCTCCAGCGCGGGCCCAGGAACCGAAATAGACTCTTTACCTGAAACGGCTTGCGGTTTGCCGGATGCCTGGGGGGCTGCGGCGCCTTTTTTTATGAAATCAAAAATTTGTTGGAACAGAATACCCCGGTTGGCACCTCGCTTATCGCCCTTGGCGTTGATCTGAAGCCCGCCTTCTGCATCTGTCTTTCCTGCATGGTGAATGGCCACAACTTTCCAGTCCTTGTTAAAAACCGGCGAGCCGCTGCTGCCAGGTTCGGTATCGGCGGTATAGTACAGGTGTTGATTCCAGGCACTTAGTACGTCATTGGCATTGAGGGCGATATGCTTGTCTTCGCCCTTGGGGTGCTGGATGATCGTGACCGGCTCGCCCACAGTGGGCACTGCACTGGGGTCAAACTCCACATAGCCCCATTGGCTAAGTGGATTGGCAGGGTCATCCACGACCCGGATACGGCTAAAATCCAACAAATCAGGCGTGCTGGTAACAAAGTCAGAGGCATCCAGCCGGTACGCTGTGCGGCTTTTTACACTGCCCGAAGCGTCCATTTCATAATTGAATTCAATCCGGGTATCGCGAGCGATTTCTGCATCGGGTATGACGTGGTTGTTGGTAAAAATATAACCCTCCTTCGTCAGGAAACCTGTACCCAGTTCACCATCGGCGCACACAACACGGCATACGGCCTTGGAAGCGCGCAGGGCCTTTTCCAACCAGTTGATCCGCAGTAGATTGTTTTGTGGGCCAATGACTTTTTCCAACCGTGCCTCGTCGGGCACCGTGAATTGAAACGTGCCGAGGCTTCGGACTTTGGCATCGCGCTCTACCCGGCGGGGAATTTCTTTCATCAAATCCAACAAACCGCTGCGCGTACGGGCTGAAAAACGGCTGTATTCCTCAAACGTGATAGAGCCGCGCTGGTATTCTTTTTTGGCCGAAACAAAGTTGCCGGACTGCTGCACAACGTCTTGCCGAATACCGGCCTGTGTCTGCTGGTCAAGGTCAAGCAGGGCTTCAAGGGCTTTTTCCACCTCACTGTCCATGAGCAGGCCTTCGATGGTTTTGAGGTAAACAAGTTGAGCGTTTTGCATAATTCGTTTTAAAGAAAGTTTACACAATTCTGCGGTGCCAGCTCTGTGAGAAGGGCACAAGCCATTTTTCCTGCAGGTCGCGTTTGGTTTGGACTAAGGTATTCACCATGAGGGTGTCAGGTTGGATTGCCAACGACTCCGTGCCTGCAACAAGGCCGTTGCGGTCGGCAAAAAAGAGTGTATCGTTTTCCACCCATGCAAATCGCATACGATCGAAAAGGTCAATACCGAGTTTTTGTCCCAGCGCCTCCAGGACGTGGGTAGATTTGTCGATGGAGCAGCCGCTGGCACCGGCTTGGGTTTCATCCACGAGCAGGATAACAAATTGGTTTTGAAACACCTCGGCTGCTGCCCGAAGCGCCTGGTTATGCGCTGTCCATTGGCGTGTAAAATCGTGGAGTGCCTCACGGACAAACTGCGCTTCAACATCCGACAGGGGGCGATTGGACACGTATACCCATACGCGCGATTCCGGTGCATAGTCGGCTGTTGCAAGGCCAGGTGTGAGTGTATTTTTGTATGATGTGTTCATGTCCTGTCAATTATTGATGGAGTCGGAAGGCACAACCTGTGCTGTGCGAAAGCCCAGGTTGAATAGTTCGGGCAGCACTTTTTCTGCATCAGCGCGAGTAGAATATTTGCCAAAAAAGTACTGGTACTGACCGCCCTTCACCTCTTCTTCGACATTGCCCAACAAACCGAGTTGGCCAATACTCCGATCCATGCGGGAAGTCCAGCTCAGCAAATGGATTCGGAAGACGGGCGCCGGGTTCACTTTTGTAGTCGGTGCAGTGGCCATTGTCTCGTCGGCAAAACGATCTCCGGTGCTGGAGGGTGGTATATTGGAAGGTTTGGATGCCGATACGGTTTTGGGATAGGGTTTTTCTGCAACGGTTTCGGGCACTCCGACCGGTGCGTTATCTGTAAGGGGTACTGTGGGAATCTCTGGCGCTTTAGGAGCTACCGGCTTTGAGTTCGTAGCCAGTCGAGCAGTCAGGGGCATGCCTTCCATTTTGGCCTTATAGGCGCGGAAGGATTCAAAAATTGCGTCAGCCATTTGATTCTGCCCTTCTTCGGAAGTGATGAAACGTTCTTCCTCCCGGTTTGTCAAAAAACCGGCTTCCACAAGAACCGCTGGCATTGCTGTTTTGTGCAAGACGATAAACCCGGCCTGTTTCACGCCTCGGTCATCGCGATGCGCGATTTCCTTGCTGTACTTCTGTACAAAACTGGCGAGCAAGATGCTTTGATCCAGATAGGCACTTTGCCACACGCTGCCGAAAATATGCGCTTCCGGGCTATTGGGGTCGTAGTCACCGTAATTTTTTTGGTAATTGTCTTCCAAATAAATGGAAGCGTTTTCCCGCTTGGCCACCTCGAGGTTACTTTGGGCGGTGTGCAATCCCATGACGTAAGTTTCCACACCATTCACATAGGATACGGGGATGGAATTGCAGTGGACGCTGATGAACAAGTCGGCGTTGTTTCGATTTGCGATTGCCGCCCGCTCGTTTAATTCTACGAAAACGTCCGTTTCGCGGGTGTAAATCACCTCCACGTCCGGGTACTCTTCCTCAATGAACGCCCCGAGTCTCAGAACAATGGCCAGCGCGTTGTGCTTTTCCTTGGAGGTAGCGCCTCGGCAGCCGGAATCCTTGCCGCCGTGACCAGCGTCGAGTACGACTTTTTTGATTCGATAACCCGGGCGCTGAATAGCGTGTTGTAGCGAAAAACACCCAATTCCCCAATCTGCGGGCATTGCGCAGCAAGTTTCTATACCTTTGCCCGCATAGCAACGCAGCGGAGCAAGAGCAGGCGGTTCGCAGGCGGCTGCGGTGTTAAAATTTACTAAAAAAAACCACGCCACAAAGGTCGTGATCGTTTGTCGGGCACTTTGTTCTCTCATGCGCAGTTGTCGTTGTCAAAAAATCTTGGAGCGTTTTAAAAAAAACATGGGCAAATATCGGCTTTTCTGGCAATTAGCCTTGGTTTTCGCTTGGTCGCCAGTTTTTGCGCAAGTACCCGTGTCGACACAGGACACGCTGCCCTTACCTGTGCGGCGCGATTCAGCCGCGGTTCGCTTGCCGCTCGCGGGTATCCGAGACACTGCACTTGCCGGTTTGCGGGATTCAAGCACCCTTGATTTGCGTGACGTACGGGTTTCCTCCGAATCATTAGACGAGCCTGTGGACTATGGTTCAACTGACTCCATGTGGTTCGACGTAAAAAACAAACAACTTCACCTGTACGGAAAGGCGTTTGTGAAATACGGTGTGATTGACCTGGCTGCCGGCTACATCGTAGTAGACTACAACAAAAACGAGGTCTCTGCCCAGGAACACCCCGATTCATCCGGCACACTGGCGGGGCTGCCAGAGTTCAAGGACGGTAATGAATCATTTACCGCCAAGCGCCTCCGCTATAATTTCCGCTCGAAAAAAGGCATCATCTACGAAGCCAGAACGAAACAGGAAGACCTATATGTACTGGGAAAAAAGGCCAAGTTCGTGAGTGCGCCCCCTTCCGCCGACAGCACACAACGCACCCGGAATACGATTTACAATCAAGATGCCATCCTTACCACCTGTGACCACCCGGAACCGCACTTCGGTATCCGTACGAGCAAACTAAAGGTGATCCCGGACAAGCTCGTGGTCACCGGGTTTTCCAACGTGGAGATCGGCGGCATTCCCACGCCACTGTTTTTACCGTTCGGATTTTACCCCATCACCAAAACCAGCAAATCGGGTTTAATTATCCCGCGCGACTTTGAACCGTCCAACAGGGAAGGCCTTGGCATAAAGGACTGGGGTTACTACATCCCGCTGTCCGATCACATGGACGTGACGTTTCTTTTCAACGCCTACACCAGCGGTTCTTGGGGAGTCCGGTCAAACGTGCGCTACAACCAGCGCTACATGCACAGCGGGAGTTTTAGCCTGGAATTCAACGACCGTATTTTTGAAGATGCCCAGGCCAACCGGCTGTCCAACAAGTCATTCGGCATCCGCTGGACGCATCAGCAAGACTCCAAGGCACATCCGTCTCGCACTTTTGGCGGTTCGATCACGATCGAGACCAACCGCAACCAGAACCGAAACCGAAACGACTATGCCAGCGTGGTGCAAAACCAGTTGACCTCCAACCTGAACTATTCACAGACATTTCCCGGTCGACCGTACCAGTTCAATGCCAGCCTCAGCCACTCTCAGAACACACAAACCCGGCTGATGAGCATCAGTTTTCCCAATGCCACGTTCAACCTCCAGCGTATTTTTCCGTTCAAGCGAGAAAACCCGACTGGCAAGGAACAGTGGTACGAAAAAATCTCGCTCACATACTCGTCCAGCCTTCGCAACGACATGCAGGTGGTAGATACCCTGCTATTCACCGATGCCACCCTGCGCAACGCCCGTATGGGCATCCAGCACAAGGCAAGCACCGACTTCAACATCAAACTGTTCAAGTATATCAATATCGCACCAAGGGTGAACTACGAGGAAAACTGGTACCCGTACACAATTGAGCGGGAGTTCCTGGATGAAATCCAGTATGCCTACGACACAGTGGCCGAAATACTTGTGGTAGACAGCGCCCGTACAGTTTGGGGGCGCGATACCAGTTTCCGCGACTGGGGTTTCAAGCCATTTCGCACCTACGACATTGGCATATCCCTCAATACGGCGCTGTTTTTCACCAAGCAATTCAAAAAAGGTTGGTTTCGCGGTATACGGCATACCATGAAACCATCGATCTCTACCGGTTTCAGGCCAGACTTTTCGGAATCCGACTATTTTCGGAAGGTGCAAATTTCCAACCAGCCAGGGCGTGAGGTATTCCGGGATTATGGCGTTTTTGACGAATCTGTTTTTGGGCGACCCACCAGCGGGAAGCCTGACCTGTCCGTCAGTTACAGCCTGACCAACATTTTGGAGATGAAATTTTACTCCGCCAAACGAGATACCGTAAAACGGGTGCGTATCTTCGACAACCTCGCGTTTTCTGGAAGTTACAGCCTTACGCGCGATACGTTGAAATGGAGTCTCATAAATACGGGCGGCCTGTTTCGGTTCTTCAAGGGGGTGTCTAACCTGACCTGGAACGCCACTTTCGATCCATATGTACTAAATGATAAGGGGGTCCGGGTCAACAAGTTCGCCATCCGAGAGGAAGGCAAACTCCTGCGCTTGGCCAGTTTTGGCATCGCCCTTAATACATCGGCGACTATCCGCGACCTGCGTAACCTGTTTGCTAAAGAACCCGAAAACCAGCCGAACAACCCATCTGGGCCAGCCACCATACGAGACGGGTTCTTTGACTTGCTCGACCAGTTTCAGGTCGGCCATCGGTTCTCTATAGATCGGCGGCAGATTTTCGGCACTAACCGAGACACATTCCTGATCGGTACAAACAACCTCAGTTTCTCGGGACGCATACCACTCAGCCCCAAGTGGTCCATCGACGTAGGAAACCTGTCTTACGATTTCCAACAAAAAAGCCTCATCTACCCCGACATAGGGTTCACGCGCGACCTGCACTGTTGGTTATTCAGCCTCCGCTGGTGGCCCGACCGCAACGTGTACGAGTTTTTTATTTCCGTTAAACCAGGCAGTACGCTTGATTTCCTCAAATTGCCTTATCGCAAAAATGTGTTCGATGGGCAAAGTGGTTTTTAGGTCGGCACTTCCCGTGGAACCAATCTATCGCCTTTAAATATAACCATGAGCAGCTCAAACATACACGCTCTTGCCCAGTCGAGACTCGCCGATGCTAACGTGGTATTGGAACTGGATGCCTTCGACCAAAAATTGTTAGCCAAAACACCGGCGGCAGTTTTCCTTTCCAACCATCTGATCGCTGGCCTTGATGAGTGGGTTTTACTGGCGCTGCTTGCCCCAATGGCCGAATCGGTCAAGGTACTACATCCTTACCTCATTCAGCCAGCAGCACAGTTGCGACCTTGGGCTATACTGCCACAACGCGACAAAATCAAAGACCGCTTGTTACACCTGAATTTTGCCAAAAAAGTAGCCAACTATGTACAAAAAGGTGTGCCGGTGGGACTCGCACTGGATTTTTCCGGCAATTTGTTCGGCTACATGGGCAAAAACCTGATGCGCTCTGAAATTCTAAAACAGCTACGCAAAACCGAAGTACCCATTGTACCCATACACCTGAGCGCAGAAATTCCTCCAAGCCAGTTAATTCGTAAAAACCTGTTATCTGGTGTTTTCTATCCCCGATTCGAGTACCCATTGCACATCAGCGTACGCATTGGCAGCCCCATCTTGCCACATGATACTGCTGTGCTCAAGGGAACGCGCATGTGGGGTAAGTTTTTGCAGGCAAAAATCTTTTCGCTTGGCTCACCATTTGACATTCGCCCCGAACAAATTGCCAACAAAAAACCGTCCGCTGCACAGCCGCTTGCGCCACCTGTCAACCCCATACTGCTACAAGCCGACATCTCCGCCCTTGGCCCAGAGCAGCATATCGCTTCTCGAGGTGCTTTCGATGTGTTTGTTGCACCTTTTTCAGCGTTGCCCAATGTCATGTTCGAGATAGCCCGCCTTAGAGAGCTTACTTTTCGTATCGCTGGTGAGGGGACCGGCAAATCCAGAGACTTGGACGAGTTCGACTTGTATTACCTACAATTGGTCATTTGGGATCGTGAGGCCCAACGTATTGCCGGGGGCTATCGGCTCGGCTTGGGAGACCGCATCTTCAGGGGATTCGGAATCGATGGATTTTATACGAATAACCTGTTCAAGATGAAGCCCGGCTTTTTTTCTTTGCTACAGGAATCAGTAGAGCTGGGCCGATCATTCGTTGTGCCTGACTACCAAAAGCATCGGCTGCCGCTGTTCTTGCTATGGAAAGGTATCCTGAATTTCCTACTTGCTAATCCTCAGTATCGCTATTTGTACGGTCCTGTCAGTATCAGCAAGGAATTTTCGGATGTGTCCAAGAGCGTGATTGTGGAGTATGTCAAGCGTAATTGCTTCGATAAAAAACTTGCCAAGTTGGTTCGCCCGCGAAAACCCTTTAGAGTCAAGCACAAGTCGGTGAATACGCGATTGTTGGCCGAGATGCTCCACGGTCAGTTCGACGCGCTCGACAACCTGGTTGAGGCTATCGAGCCGGAGCATTTCAAAGTACCCGTTCTGTTCCGCCAGTACCTCAGACAGAATGCCAGGTTCATTGCATTCAACGTGGACCCCAACTTCTCCGATTGCCTTGATGGGTTGATGATACTCGACTTGCGGGACCTGCCTGCGAACACCATCGAGATGCTTCAACAGGAGAAGTAGGTGTTGGTAGAAAATAACCCGGTATAATATCAACTGTGATTGATCGGGCTATTTTTGCAGAAAAAACAAACCGAGGCTATAACATCACTCCAAACATCAGGAAAATTGAACCTAACAGTATGCAAAACGCGACCGACTTTTTTCAAACCCCGCCCGATGCCGACAAGCACTCGGCCCCTAAAATCGCTGACGAGGCCGAAGCCTGTGCCGCTGTACTGGTGGCTTGCTTGCGCTCCAGCGACCTGTACGGAATAACGGAAAACGCTTCGTTTTTCACTACCATCCAGAGTCGTAACATTTTCCGGGGCCGGGATGCCAACGAACTGATCGCCAGCGCAGAAAAGTACCTGGAACAAGCGGGGAATCCGGCTTCGCTCATTGACTCGGCGATGGGAGTTATCCGCGAGCAGACGCGCTTGCCGCTGTTTTACCATTGTCTCGACTGCATTCTCGCCGACGGGATCGTGACACCGCAGGAGCACAAAATTTTTCTTTATCTGAAAACTAAATTTAAAGTGGCCGATGAAACCGCATGGACAGCACTGGATGTGCTGGTCACGAAAAACAAGTTGTAGCCGCTCACCAAACTATTTTTTGCACGTCCACTACCCGCCCATGCGCATCGTGTAGCCCAACCGTGTACATACCGGGCACAAGTCCGGGCAGATTCACGGTCAGAATTTGTTCCAACGGTTCAGAGCGTAGCACCTCGCGCCCGTCCATGGCGTGCAAGGAAACCCGCCATTGTTCGCCC
>JBJXEZ010000011.1:0-3143 GCA_046153695.1 Saprospiraceae bacterium | reverse complement strand
ATCTCTTTTTGTTGGACGTTCCAGTAGGCCACGTTGGTCGGATCAGTGAACGAGCCGGACTCAATGGAAGATTTGATATTGGAAAGCGTGGCGCGGTTAGGCTGCCCGTCGTTTCCGGTGAAGCGCTCCAGAATAACCGGGCTGAGGTTATTGCCATACTGAAGGTCGTCCAGTTCGTCTTTGCCCACACCGAGGCCGATTGCGTCCGCTTCGTCGTTCACCAGGGCGCTTTCAACAAAGTAGTTCCAAATTTGCTGGCGCGCTTGCAGGATATCGTCCTTGGCGTTGGTGTAAATCAGTTTTTCGTATGTGTCGAATTCTGTGCGCTTAATTTCCACATCACCTACTTTACCCATGGTGTTTGCGTCTCCCGACCGGTAGCGCTGAGCGTTGGTGATGATGTCCATCAAAATAAAGCCGCCCAGTGCCAAAGTCATCAGCACGATAAGAATCCACCTGTTTTGTCGAATCGCTCCGAGTATCGCCATTGCTATAATTGTTTGAAAACCAAATTTTTAAAATAAAAAAAGACTGTTTTTGAAAAAGGCAAGCGCAAAGGTAGACGTTTGGCCTCTAAAAAATGAAAATTTTTAGGAGCCAAGCGGCTCAACCCGATCCAACCTGCCCGACAGACAAATGCGTGCAGTACCTTTGCTCGCTATGGCACGCAAATTCAAATCGTTCGTAGCACTGGCTGTACCTATCCACGGTGTGGCCGACCGCGGCAAGGGAGTCGGGCGCACTGCCGACGGGCTGGTACTTTTCGTGGAAGGAGCCGTTCCCGGCGACGTAGCCGATATTTTTGTCCAAAAAAAGAAAGGCGGCTTCGGGGAGGGGCGCATCGAAAACCTGCTCCAACCGTCGCCACAGCGCACCGAGTCGTTCTGTCAGCATTTTACCGTGTGCGGCGGTTGCAAATGGCAACATTTGGCTTACTCGGCCCAGTTGGAGCACAAAAACCAAAACGTGCTCGATGCTTTTCAGCGTATTGCCAAGGTGCCCGTAGGCGCATTCCTGCCCATTCTCGGCGCACCCGAAACGACCCACTACCGGAACAAACTCGAGTTCGCTTTTTCGAACAAACGCTGGCTGCTGGCGGAGGAAATGATCCCACCCCCAACCCATCCCCTGGGGGAGAGGGGGGCTGCCCTCGGCTACGTTGACCAGCCCGATAGTAGCAAAACCGCCATTTCACTACCTAGCGGGTCAGAAAATTCCATCTCCGCAAACCCCAACATAGTTGAGGGCAAGCCCCCCTCCCCCCCGGGGGAGGGGTTGGGGGTGGGGTTTCCCGGCCTCGGGTTCCACCGCGCAGGCGCGTTCGATAAAGTCGTGGACATACACCGCTGCTGGTTACAGGCTGAGCCCTCGAATGCCGTTCGCAACGCCGCCCGCGAAATCGCACTGGAACAGGGTCTGGATTTCTACGACGTTCGCCGCCACACGGGCTTTTTGCGCAACCTCATGTTCCGCCTCACCACCACGGGCGAACTGCTCCTGTTGGTCAGTTTCGCCCGCAACGAACCGGAGGCCATTCGCACATTTCTGGACGCGCTGCTCGAACGTTTCGGCAACCAACTGACCACCGTTGTTTACTGCGTCAACCCCAAACTGAACGACACGGTATTTGACCTTGACATGGTGACCTACCACGGCAAAGGTTTCGTGGTGGAGCGGCTTGGCGACCTGCAGTTCAAGATCGGCCCCAAGTCGTTTTTCCAGACTAATTCTGCTCAGGCCAAAAACCTGTACGACACCGTGGTGCAGTTTGCAGGCCTCACCGGCACGGAAAACGTGTACGACCTGTACACCGGCACAGGCAGCATCGCGCTGTATGTGGCGCGGTTTTGCCGACAGGTGGTGGGCATCGAGGAAATACCGGAGGCGATAGCCGATGCGGAAGAGAACCGCCGCCTGAACAACATCGAAAACGCCGTTTTTTACGCTGGCGACGTGAAAAACGTGCTTGACCCTGCCTTTGTGGAGCGACACGGGCCGCCTGATCTGGTCATTACCGATCCGCCGCGAGCGGGCATGCACGAAAAGGCCGTGCGGTTTTTGCTCGATCTGGCCGCACCCCGCATTGTGTATGTGAGCTGCAACCCCGCCACGCAGGCCCGCGACGTGCTCCTTCTTTCCGAAAAATACGACGTGCTGACGGTTCGCCCGGTGGATATGTTTCCGCATACCCACCATATCGAAAATGTAGCGCTGTTGGTGCGGCGCGACGGCTTTCCAGATTTTCAAAACCTGGAAAGCCCGTAAAAAAAAACCGCGAGGTTGAGGTCCCCGCGGCTTTGGTACCTTTGGGAGGCACCTATTAGTAAAATCGGTAAATGGCAATGGCTGGGAGGTCTCTCGTTTTATCGAACGAGGAGCTTTCCGGAGGCAATTGGTTGACCTCGGTTGGTGGTCAATCGGTAGAACAGCATGCCTGCCGGTAATTGTTGCCGTAGCAATCGGAAAGTAGGTAGTGAATAGGTTTGATTAAAAAGATTTCTGCCTTGGAGGTCGTACAGTTCTAACAGGTAGCCGGAAGCCGGCGCATCCCTGATCTCAAAAATAGCGCTGTCGTCAAACGGATTGGGGTAAACCTTTACATCGGCTCCCACAAAATCAATGTGCTTGGTCTTAACCACCACGAAGGTGTCGAACTCGCAAACGGTATGGAAAGTCTGGTTCGTGAAAACCGGAGCATCAAAGTCAAAATAGATAGCGGCGCTGTTGAAGATTTGCGTCTCGCAGGGAATGCCCGTTTGAAAGGACACGCGAAACTTGACAAAACCTTCATTGGAGCCGCTATCGGGCGGCAGATTAATACCCGGGAGAATAAACTGCACGATGCCGGGACCGGTGACTTCAAAGTCGTACGGATGGCTGGCAGAGCCCGGGCGCACCGTGGCCGGGTCGAGGAAGGGCGACAGGGTGTCGCGCACCACAACATGACCAACGGTATCGGTTCCTGTGTTCTGGAATTGGATTAAAAACTCTACATCGGTCTCCGGACGAACGTAGTGGGCTACGTCATAGCCTTTGGGATGGCCTCGTTTCAAATTATCCGGATTAAAATCGGCATTGTTGCTTTCCTGGCAGTCCGACGACTTGAATGGCTCCAGGTCGTCTTCGGGGAACATGGTATAAAA
>JBJXEZ010000004.1:0-16122 GCA_046153695.1 Saprospiraceae bacterium | reverse complement strand
TTTTATCCTGGCCAAGTGTCCGCAATATGTCCCTGTTTTGCTGCAATACGACCTGCACAGCAAGGTTGTGCAATTGACCGATATTGTCTTGTGGGTTGTTCGGATTCACAACAGATGCAACGGGTTGTACGGATTCCGGGCTGAAATCGACCATGCGTATATTAGTTTCCAGGCCTGGTGTATTTCCCCGAATGGGGTAAAAACCCGCACGGATCACCTGCTCATTCAGGCCGAGTTCGGCTGCCTCGGATTTGGTCACCACATAGTCGGCAGTGAGGGGGAAATACTGACCGAAGTATTGTTCGGCAGCCTCTCCGTTTCCAAACTGCAGACTGAAATTGTCCATGTAATTGCGCTCTTTTGTGTCCCAGCCAATCCAGATACAGTTGCTGAAGCTGTACATGCAGCCTTTTAGGGTGGAAGTGCCAAAGTGGATGATAATACGATTTCCGTCAGGGATGCTTGGAGCGTCTTTGTCAATGGGCTCAGGTTCCGAAATGGTTTCGCTTTTGGAGCAGGCGAACATGAAGAGGGCGGAAAAAGCCGTTGCGAGTGCGAAACTGAAGATTTGATGCTTTCTCATAATCGTAATTTTTGATGATGCCAAGTGTTTGTTCGTGTGATGAATTTCTCTGGTATCCACGAGTGCGCTGCTTTGTTACCTCCAACGGGCCAAAAAAAACGATCCCCGTGGCGGTATGCCACAGGGATCGTTGGAGGCCAAAGGGCCGAAAAGGTGGTGTGTTCGTATCAATCAGAGCCGTCCCATTGCACCTGCAAGGGAGGTAAACACAAACGGGAAACCGACCCAAACCCATTCCGGCTTCCAGAACAAAATGGCAACGGTGCCGACCAAACTGACTAGGAAAATGAGCCAGTCGCGGCCTTTGTTTTCGGTGTATTCTTCGTTTTTGCGCATGACGTGTACTGTTTTTTTCTTGTGCGGCAAAGGTAAAAACCTTTTTCACACCCCCAACACTCAACAAGAATCCTTCTAACCAGAAAACCCAAACCTTCCGTTTCTTTGCCCCGCGCAGTGCCACCACACAACATTGCGTCCTACCGAATCATGGTTCAAGTTTTTGTCACTGGCGGTACCTTCGACAAGGAGTACAATTACCTCACCGGAGAACTTTATTTCCGGGACTCCCATCTCAAAGAAATGTTCGAACGAGGCCGATGCGAGGTCAAGATTGATGTCAAGACGCTCATGATGATTGACTCGTTAGACATGGGTGATGACGACCTCTCCATCATCGTGTACAACTGTCGCAAAGCCGATGCCAGCCGCATTTTGCTCACACACGGTACCGATCGAATGGTGAACACCGCCCGCGTACTTGCCGAAGCCAATATCGAAAGCAAAACAATCGTACTGACCGGCGCTATGGTTCCGTATGCCTTCGGTACTTCCTCCGACGGTTTTTTCAACCTCGGCAGCGCTCTGGCGTTCGTGCAGGTACTCCCTCCTGGCGTGTATGTGGTCATGAACGGGCGTTATTTTCCCTGGGACAGCGTCCAAAAAAACCGACAGACTGGTAATTTTGAGGAGATTGAAGGGTGACTTGAAGCCATTGACCGGGTGACTTGAAGTCACCCGGTCAATAAGCCAGCATTATTCGCATTCACTCCAAAAACTCAAACTTGCCCCCGAAGATGACGGTATAGGCCACCGCAGCCACCAAAGGCGCCAGCACGCTGAGGCACATGAGCCAGAAATACCAGCGCGGCACCTTGGAGCGCTCGATGGCCTCGGCCAACAGCGCAATGATCAGGATGGCCGATACAATAGCCCCGACGATCAGCGTTAAAAGCGCCGCCGTATAATCGTTCAGCAGCCATAGCGCCAGCCAAACCGCCGTTTCCAATAAAAAAATTTCGAGCAAAGACAGGCGTAGCCCTACTTTTCGTTCTTGTGCCATACGCCGCAAAACTGGCCAAAAAAATTCAATTTACAACTCACCTGCAGCACTTGCCATGAAGTTTAGCAACACCGCTTTCGCTTTGATTTGCTTTTTTTCGTCCTCTGCCACGATAACCGCCCAGCAGTACAACCCGCCAAACACCGATGCCGAGTTTGAACGCCAGTATCAGGAGCGCATCAAGAAAGATCGCCTCGGTGGTGTGTACATTCCCCGGAATCTTGACGAAGCACTCGCCCAACTAAATAAACTGACCTCTGAGGAAGCAAGGCAAAAATTTAAGGTACTGCCCGAAGACGCCGTTTGCCGGATCATGCACAACCGCCTTGGCCAATGGATGATCGCCAACTGGAGTTTTTACGAAGGCTCCCGGCTGTCCAACTACCTCCGAAGTGCTGGTGTAACGTACCCCGATGATATGGCCGATTTTCTCATTCTCGCCTTCCACAGGCATGTCAACGGCCACCCGGTGTCCATCCGTGAAACCGCCGTTTATTTCAAAGAAAAACGCAAACAAGAATGGCTGCGGGAACAGAGCGATGGTGAGGTGCTCCAGGAAGAAGTGCGCCAGCGCCCCAGACCCGACTCGCTTTCCCTGCCAGCCTCTGCACCCGCCAAACCGCCAGCGCCTGCGGCCAAACCCGCTCCCAAAGGCGCTGTTCCTAAGCAATAATATAGTGTTCCGGTACTTAGTTGTGAAAACCGTTTACTTTTGCGGCCAATTATGGGAAAAAAACTCCTCATCGTAGAGTCGCCGGCTAAAGCCAAAACTATTGAAAAGTTCCTCGGCAGCGACTTCTCAGTCAAATCCTCTTACGGGCATATCCGGGATCTCGAGAAAGGCAACGATCTCGGTGTTGACGTAGCAAACGACTACAAACCAAACTACGTCATTCCGCCCGACAAATTCAAGACAGTCAAAGAATTGAAGGATGCCGCCGCCCGTGTGGAGGAGGTTTGGCTCGCGACTGACGAAGACCGCGAAGGCGAAGCCATTTCCTGGCACCTGTGCGAAGTTCTTGGCCTTGACCCACTCCAGGCCAAGCGCATCGTCTTTCACGAGATCACCAAACCGGCCATCCAAAACGCCGTAAAAAACCCGCGCCTGCTGGACCTCAATCTCGTCAATGCTCAACAAGCCCGCCGCGTGCTTGACCGCCTCGTGGGCTGGGAGCTTTCCGGGCTGTTGTGGAAAAAAATTAAAGGCCAGCTCTCGGCGGGCCGTGTACAGTCTGTAGCCGTGAAGTTGATCGTAGAGCGCGAGCGCGATATCCAGCGGTTTGAAACAGCCCCATATTTCCGAATAACCGCCGATTTTCTCGCACCAAATGCACAGGGCAAACCAGTTGGTTTCCGTGCTGAATGTCCCGAACGGTTCGATGCCGCCGCCGGTGCCGAGGCGTTTTTGCAAAAATGCATTGGCGCAGCATACACCGTGCAAGCCGTGGACGTGCGTCCCACCCGCCGCCGCCCTGCACCGCCGTTTACCACCTCCACCCTTCAGCAGGAGGCCAGCCGCAAATTGGGCTACTCGGTAAACCGCACCATGTCTATTGCCCAGGGCCTGTACGAGCAGGGTTTCATTACCTACATGCGTACTGACTCCACCAGCCTCAGCGAACTGGCCCTGCAAGCGATCAGCGATGAAATTGGCAAGCAATACGGTGCCCGCTACCAGCAAACCCGACGCTACAAAACTAAAAACGACTCGGCTCAGGAGGCTCACGAGGCCATTCGCCCAACGTACGCAGAAAACCCAACCGCGGGCGGTACCCGCGACGAACAGCGCGTATACGAATTGATCTGGAAACGCACCATGGCCTCCCAAATGGCTGATGCCGAATTGGAAAAAACGACCGTGGACATCGGGATCAGCACCCAGCCCGCCGCCAAACTTGTGTCCGAAGGCGAAGTGCTCAAGTTCGACGGCTTCCTTAAAGTGTACATGGAAAGCACCGACGACGACGATGAGGAAACACAAGGCATTCTCCCGCCTTTGAAAATCGGCCAAAAACTCAACCTGGACAAGGTCACTGCAACCGAACGCTACACCCGCCCGCCAGCCCGCTATTCAGAGGCCGCGTTGGTCAAAAAATTAGAAGAACTCGGCATCGGACGCCCGTCAACTTACGCGCCCACCATTACCAAGATTATGGAGGCCAACCGGGGATACGTCGTCAAGGAAAGCCGCGCCGGCGAGCAACGCATCTACCAAATCCTGACGCTCCAACATGATGCGATCAGCAAGTCTACAGGCAAAGAAATGATCGGGGCTACCAAAAACCTGTTGTACCCGACCGATATGGGCGTGATCGTCAGTGATTTTCTCGATTCCTATTTCAAAAAAGTCATGGACTACGGCTTCACCGCCAAGATCGAACAACAGTTTGATGACATCGCCGAGGGCAAAATAGACTGGTCAAAGACCATTGACGCTTTTTACAAGCCCTTCCACCTCGACGTGGAAAAAACGCTCAGCGAGGCAGGGCGTGCCACTGGCGAACGTATCCTTGGAAAAGATCCGGCCTCGGGCCGTACTATCCTCGTCCGTATGAGCAGCCTCGGCAAACCCGTGGTACAAATCGGCACAGGTGAAGAATTGGAAAAAAAAGAAAAACCCAAATACGCCAACCTCAAGCCCGGGGTCACGCTCGAGACGGTCACGCTCGAAGATGCACTTGGTAGTTTCGCATTACCTCGCACTTTGGGCCCGTACGACGGACAGGAACTTTCCGTTGGAGCAGGGCGCTACGGACCGTACGTCAAGTTCGGCGAAGCGTTTGTTTCTATTCCAAGGACGGAAGACCCGTTCGAAATCACCCTTGAGCGTGCCATTGAATTGGTGCGTGGCAAACAGGAAGCCGACCGCCCGCTGGGGCATTATCAGGAACAGCCGATCACAAAGGGGAAGGGCCGGTTTGGTCCGTTTTTGAAATGGACCGACCTATATGTGAACGTGCCGACTCGCGTCAACTTCGACACCATCACCGAAAAACAGGCCATCGAACTGATTGAGTCCAAGATCGAAAAAGAAGCCAACCGCTATATTCAGCACTGGCCGGAGGAAAAAATCAGCATCGAAAGCGGGCGCTGGGGACCTTTCATCCGCTTCGGCAAGAAACCGATCAACCTGCCAAAGGTGGATGGCGCACGAATGACAAACGATCAAGCACGTACTATGACGCTAGCAGACGCGAAAGCCGTTATTGAGATTGAAATGCCGGGTGTGTTCGCACCCAAAAAAGGCAAAAAATAGCCGCCCGATGATCATCAAAAAATACATCGTTTCGCCCGGTAGCCTCAAAAACCTCGAATTGCGCAACGACACACTGCCCCTACCGGCTCCCGGCGAGGTGCAAGTGGCCATTCAGGCTGTCGGCCTCAATTTTGCCGATGTTTTCGCCATCTGGGGTTTGTACAAAGCCGCGCCTAAAGAGGCTTTCACGCCGGGACTGGAATACGCCGGCATCGTGCAGCAGGTGGGTGCCGGAGTAACCAAGCACCGCCCCGGCGATCGGGTCATGGGCATTACTCGTTTCGGCGGCTACGCTACTGGCATCAATATCAATGAAGATTACGTCGTGGCAGTACCAGACGACTGGAGTATCACGACAGCCGCTGCGTATTTGGTACAAACCATCACAGCCTACTACGGTCTGTTCAACCTCGGTGCCCTCGAGAAAGGGCAGAACGTGTTGGTTCACAGCGTAGCAGGAGGTGTGGGTTTACAAGCCCTGAAAATTTGCAAAGCAATGGGCTGTTTTGTTGTGGGCACCGTTGGCGATCCGGCCAAAGTAGAACTGGCTCGCGAGAACGGATGCGATCGCGTGTTGGTTCGTGGAAATAAATTTGAACAGGAATTGCGCGACGCACTCGGCGATCGGCCATTACATCTGGCTTTCGATACCGTGGGCGGGCGTTATTTTTCCATACCGTGGCGCATGCTTGCTCCAATGGGACGGCTCATTGTGGTCGGCTCTTCCAGGTATGCCACCGTAGGCAACCGACCCAATATCCTGCACATGCTGCGGCATTTTCTGACCCGGCCCAAAATAGATCCGCAGGCGCTACCGGAACAAAACCGGGGCCTTTTTGGCTTTAACCTGATCTACTTGTACGAACGAATTGACCTGTTGCCGGGTATCTTACAGCACCTGGATTCGATGCGACTCGCGCCGCCGCATGTCGGCCATGTTTTTCCTTTTGAAAAAATGCGTGAAGCGATCACTTTGTTTCAGGGGGGGAAAACACGTGGGAAAGTGGTGTTGGAAATTTGAGGCCGTAACAACCTTTTTTTTTAATACATCATCAACCGGCGTGAAGCGATGCCGAAGGCACTTTCCAATTGATAGGAGTACAATCCGGGTTCTTTCAGGTCGGAGCGGCGAAGCAGGATGTGGTTTTCACCTTTCTCAAAAAAGGCTGCTTTGGTGCATACTTCAAGGCCGTGGCAGTTGAACACGCGCAGTGTCACATCGGTGTTTGCCGGCAAATTGAACCACAACAACGTCATCTCGATAAACGGATTTGGCGCGTTTTGCATTAATTCAAGTCCGTCTTCACGTACTGGTTTTACTTGGTAGATAGGCATTGGTCGACTACTCATAAGAGATTAAGATTAAGATTCAGATTAATTGATGACTCGTAATGTTCAAAACCTGTGCCAGTTGTCACTCGAACTTGTTAAGGGATTCAAAATGCAGGGTTTACCCGGATAAATTTATGCTTGTGGCTATGCTGCCAAGGGCGTACTTTTGCCAAACCTTTGCGGGATTAGCTCAGTTGGTAGAGCGCTAGCTTCCCAAGCTGGAAGTCGCGAGTTCGAGTCTCGTATCCCGCTCCGTTGATTTGCAGGGAGTTGCGGATTTTTCTGCAACTCCCTGCGCGTTTCGAGAACAACAATGTTGCAACACATCCGTACACAGCGCTGGCCGCGGTTTTTTTTTCTTGCACTGCTCGGTGCCTGCGATGAACCGCCCGAACCGCCTTTCATTCCCACGGACGTCGAGGCTCAGTACCTTTATTACCCGCTCGAGGTCGGAAAATTTACGGAATACCGGGTTGATAGCATCGTCTACGACTTTGGAACTAACGGCGGTACCCTGCGCGATACCACCTCCCGCCTTGTTCGGGAAGAGATTACCGACACCGTCCGTGATAACACCGGGGCACTGGTTTTTCTAGTCGAACGATCAGAACGGCCGAACGACACCCAACCTTGGGCCGTCATGCAAATTTGGTCGGCATCGCGCACCCCAACACAGGCGCTACGCACCGAAAACAACTTGCGGTTTCTGCGCTTGGTCTTTCCGTTTGACACACGCACCAGGTGGAACGGAAACCTGTGGATTGACCAGTATCAGGAAATTGAGATTGCCGGAGAGCGCATTCGTCCCTTCATAAACTGGGACTATCATGTGGACGATTTCGGCGTTTCAGCCCAAGTGGGCGCCTTTGCCTTCGACTCGCTACTGGTGGTCACGGAAGTGGACGAAACAAACGCCATCGAACGGCGACTATCCAGGGCATGGTACGCCAGAAATATCGGCCTGGTAAAACGGGAACAGTGGATTCTGGACTCGCAATATTGCAACCAGGTGCCTGCTCCAGCCGACTGCCTCACCAAGCCGTGGGAGGAAAAAGCACAAAAAGGCTTTATCATGAACCTAGTGCTTTTGGCACACAATTGACAATGACCATGAACTATGTGCAAATAGGTTTTACCCGAAAAACCCACGGCGTGGCTGGCGAACTCAAAATTGTCATCGAAGAGCCTTTCGAAGACCTGTTTCTGGACGCAGATCGGGTTTTTCTGGAGGTAAAAGGGGCAAAAATGCCTTTCCTCATAAAAAGCGTACGCGGAGGCGGCGACCTCATTGTGCTGTTCGAGGATGTGGCTAATCGGGAGGAGGCGCTGTCCCTACAGTCCCGTCCTGTTTTTTTGCCGGAAAGTGAAATTCCCGAAGAAGTGATCCTCGATCAACCTGACCCGCGGGAGTACGGCTACCTCATCGGTTTTGTGATCAATGACCGAACGGCAGGTGAAATAGGTACAGTTCAGGATGTGCTGGAACTGCCCCAACAAGAAATGGCCGTTGTAAATTGGAAAGGCAAGGAAGTGCTCGTACCGTTGAACAAGGCATTTGTTGTTTCTATTGACCTTAAGCGCAAAGAGGTAGTGACGGACTTGCCTGAAGGACTACTGTCTCTGTAAGAGCATGTTTAAAATTTAGTGCCGAGGCGAAAGCGGCAAATTTTAAACACGCTCTAATTATTTTTCCCCAGCCCCCTCGACAAAACCGTTGTACGCCCTCATCAGCGCTCGATAAAACAACTTGCCCTGCACGGCATAGCCGGTTTTGGAGTAATGCACGGAGTCATGTGCCATCAGCCCCGCAGCCTTCCAGTTTTTCGCCGAATGTTCGCCGCCAGCCAATTCGAACAAGTCCCAAAGGGCATGCCCGTTTTCCCGGGCGAAACGCCGGATATCCGCGCTGATCGGTCCCATATACGGGTTGAAACCTTTTCCCTTGAGGTAGGAATCGGCTGGTGTGGTCAGCAAAAAACAAGTGTGGGGTGCATAAATTTTGATCTGCGCAACTAATTCCCCGATCTGCTGGTACACATGCCCCTCGGTGAGCTTACCCTGGGCCTCATTTGTGCCGAAGGAGAGCACCACAAGATCGGGGCTCAGGTCGGCGAGTTGGCGAGCAAAATAGCGTGCTCGCACAAAATCGGAAAACTTGGCCCCATTGACACCAATCGAATGGTACACTATGCCGGCCATTTCTGTTTCTAACATGATTCCGTCAAGCATGATACTGCCGCCGGCTTTTTGAGTCGCCCTGCGGAAAAAAGAAAGACTCGCTTGCGACACGGGCCTTTCGAAATAAAACGATTTAAAAAAAACGTCCTGTTGATACAGGCGGGCGGTTTGGTTGCTTCTGTCGTCGCGTACAGTCACCTCCACCGGGCCGTCGTCTTCGCGGTGAAAAACGGTCACTTTTGTGAATAAGCGCATTTCGGAAGTAGATGTGTCGCGCAGCCGAATGGTGAGCTGCCCTGCGTCCACATTATTTTCGAGCAAAAAACCGCTCAGGCCAAAAGGCGTTTCCGGATCCACATAGCGCTGACAATTGCTCCCGTGCCATGGCGCGTCTGCCTCCACCCAGTAGTCGCCCGGGCCGTTGGAACTGGCCTGACGGTACGGAAAAACGAGGCCCCTGCCAGCATCGCCAAAGGCTGTTTGCAGCCTGCGTCGCACTTCATGGGTCATGTAATTGCCAAGGACATGCGAATCGCCGACATGTACGATGCTCACTTTCCTGCCCCCTTGCACCCGTTGTTCGTACATTTTTTGAAAAAATGACTCCAGGTTTGCGGCGTTTTCGACACCGTTATCTTCCTGGTTGAAAAAATCGTAGTGAACAGAGTCCTCCGGGACGTTCTCAACTTTTGCCGGGCGGAACTGCGACTGGCATTGACCAGTGAAAAAAAGCAGGAACAACAGGCTTGCTGCCGTTCGCAGACGAACGGTCAAGCGTGGTGGTCCAGGAAGAAGTTTACCGCAGGTCATGGAAAATGATTGAAATTTTAACTCGTTGCCCAAACCCCGTTCGAAGCGCAACGAGTACAGTGAATTACATACCGGGTACGGCCTTTTTTTTAGCCTCTAAAAACAGTTTGGCGAACTGGTGGCCCAACACTTTTCCGCCTTCGTGTGTCAGGTGTGTGTAGTCCCGATTGGCTAGTGCGGGCCGGTGTTTTTCCGCAAAAGCGATCATAGCGCCCGGGCCTCCCATTCCTCGGAAGAGGTCGTAAAAGAACAGCCCGTGTTTTTTCGCCAAATCGCGTTGCATGGCAGCGATAGCAGGCACACTTGGCAGCGTTGCAAGTATGCCGTCCACCTTGCCTGCCCGATCGGCCACGCTCACTACGAGGATGGGTTTTTCGGGAAAGCATTTTCGTATGTGGGCAAAAGTCTGGTCCAATTCCGACTGGTACCAAGGCAGGTTGTCCGTTGTTTCCGTGACGGCATTCAGGCCGAGCTGCAGCACGATCAGGTCGTAATGGAGCACAGCATCGAACTGCTTGGCCAATGTCGGGCTGATTTTCTTCAGCCTTCCGCCCGTATTGCCGCGCACCGAAAAGTTGTCGAGGTAAAAACCCGGCCCGCTTTCTAATGAAGCACCGTACAGGATGAGGTTGCTGTCCGGCTCGTCGATGCGAAAAGCAAAGGCGCGAATAGTGCCCTGGGGCGGCGCCCAGTCCCAAACACCGAGCCGTCCAACAGAAGCTGCTAACGTATCGGGTTGAGGCGGCATCTCGGCGTTTTGCCAGACAAAACCTGCTGTTGTATCGGCGCTGTAAAACAACTTGAAACGCTCCCAGCGCCGTGTATGGCGAAGCAGGTCCATGCCTTCATAATGCACGAAAGCCTGTGGCAAGGGGCGGTAGACAAATCCGTTGATGCCGAAAGGTTGGCCGCTGTTGTGATTTTTGGTGATGGAGTAGGTTTCCCACTTTTCGTAGCGGTGAACAAGGGTGCGTTTGAACCGGGCCACTTCGGACGTGATGGGCACATAACCTACTCCCGTACCGCCCCAGAGTGTTTGAAGGGTGTCGCGCAGGTCGCCGATCAAAATATCGCCTTCTACAAAGGAATCGCCGAAAAACGCGATGCGTACCGTGCGCCCATGTGTACGGATGGAATCGACGGCTCTAAAAAAAGAACCAAGACCGCGGCGTTCCGGCGTGTAATCCTCAATAATCCTGCCCCATTGTGCCGAATCAACAGCTAAATCAGTTGACGCGATAGTACTGTCCGTTTTTGCTGCCAGAACTGACGGGGCAGCCACGGCGGTCGTGGGTGGTGTTCGCTTTGCTGGCCGGATGTCGGAGAAAATGTCCATTTTCCGAAAACTAATGCCGCAAAACACCATGCCTTCGGGCAGCAATGACAGCCCGGTTAGCAGAATGAGCACCAAGATGACCAACCACAGGCTTTGGCCGAGATAGTTTTTCATGTGTGGCGAAGGTAGGTCAAGTTGGAGATTTTTGGCTAAGGCACCCCTGATGAGGCCTAAAAATAGTAGGTTACGTTAAATCTGCTTTGTCACATTTTTACAACTGGCCCGACTACTCCGGATCGGCCATTCCCCCACAAAACAATCCAGTAGGCCCTGTCTGGCCAGGTTGTGGTGTTAATTTCGGTTGTTTTTGTGTTTTCAAACCTGGCCTCGTATTGCAAATCGCCCCCGGTACTGAACACCTGCACATGCTCGAACGGGTGATCGGCCTGTATTCGGATCAACCCGTTTGTCGGGTTGGGCGAAACCTTTGCCTGGATTGCCCGCTGTTCCACCTCGCTTGAGCTTACAGTAGCATTGCCCTTAGCAATGGCGTATTGACCTAAATTCGTGTGCGCGGTTCGTAGGAACCCGAATCGGTCTTGATTCGAGGTTACAATATTTTTGGTGTAGCTCGGGTGCGGTAACCAGGGGTGAGCCGGGCTTGGCCGGTACAGCAGTACAATGCTGTCTTCCGATGCGCTGGTTTGCGCAAACAATTCGGTGTCGAGTTGGTCCATCTGCCCGCGCCCATCGTAAAGGAAAGTCGCCTCACCGGCAAATGGGTGCAGCGCGTCCACTGTCCAGTAGCGGTTAGTCAGGATGTAGCCGTACGGGTTGGCATCGCCGGCCGTGTCGGGCATGGCATAGTGGTGCTCCACGCGAATGAGCGCAGAATCAGCAGGAAGGCTCGTCACCTTGATGTTTAGTTTGGCTGGCGAAAAATTATGCGTTTGCAGGGTTTTGACAACCAACTCTTTATCCGTTCTGGCCTGACAAAGGCGCTGTCGGGTGTTTACCCAGATTTTATCCGGATTCAGCCCAAATGAAGGCAACGTGAATTCGACAGTGGTTTTTTCTCCGGAAATAATGGCCGTTCGGTACTGCCGGTTGTTGTTTTGATCAACGAATGTGAATTCCAATGGCACGTTTTTGTACAGCGCGGGTGCGCCCCTGCGTTTTTGCCCGACACGCACGTACACCTTGGTGCCAGCGTCGATAGGCGAGTAGACGACGGTTGAAGAATCGACCGAAAAGTCCGCAAATCCAGGCTGAAACACCCAATCCTCAAAAAAATCGGTTAGATCGTAACCGGTCGCCGTGCTGAGTTTGTCGCGCAGGTCAGCGCTGCTCCAATCGGCAAACAGGGTTTCTTCCAAAACCGCCCGTATGCCGGTGCGAAACAGCGAATCACCGAGGTAGCCGCGCAGGTCGTGCGCTATCACGGCTCCTTTGTTGTACACATGGCGGCCATACGTGTAGGCGTGCGGCAAACCTGAAACCGCACGGTATCCGCCTTCCTGAATATGCGCGTTTTCTAAAACGTCGAGAAAATTGTTGGCCACCGCGTCAGCATAGCGATTGGGGCCGTAAACATGCTCTAAAAACAAGTGCTCGGAATAGACCGCCCAACCTTCGTTCAGCCACATATCCTCCGCTGTTGAGCAGGTGGCGAGGTCGCCCCACCAATGGTGGCTTAGCTCGTGGGCCATGAGCGTTTCGCTGTTGGTGGTGCCATCCACAGCAGCACGCATGTAGGCGATGTTGGTGGCGTGCTCCATGGCACCAGAGCCGAACGGAACAATGGAATAGCCAATCTTGTCCCAGCGGTATGGTCCGTACCAGTGCTCGAATGCAGCGAGAGCATCGGGCAAGTGGATAAAAGATCCGATAAGTTTGTTTGTGTCAGCAGCGGCCACTGCGATTTGTACTGGCACCATGCCCATTTCGCCCGTGTAGGAGCGCTCGAAGGAGGCAAATGGCCCGACTGCCACGCAGGCGAGGTAAGAGGGGATGGGATCAGCAATGCGCCAAAACCAGTGTGAGCCGTTGCCCGTTGCCACATTGGCCAAAAGTGCGCCATTGCAAAAGATCGACTTCCCCGGTGGCGCAAACATGCGAAAATCAAAAGCACAGCGCTCCACGAAGTTGTCGAAACACGGAAACCAGGCGCGGCCATAGCTGTGCGGGTCGGCCGCAAAGCCCACGCCAAGGTTGTAGGCATACTCGCCCTGCCAGTAAAATCCGCCCCAGCCGGAAGCATCCTGCGCTGGTTTTCCACGATAGTGGATTTCAAGACTTGCTGTATCGCCCGTATTCAAGGCGGCTGGCCATTGGATTTGTAACAATTTTCCGTCGTAGGCCCAAGTCGGGGCTAGGGCAGAAACAACCGAGTCAATGGCCATGCCCAGCAGGTCGAGGTGGATTGAGTTTACGCTGCCGGTCTTGGTCTCGAAGTCAATTTTGGCACTGCCGCGGATTGTTTTTCCGGTAAAATCGCTCAAGTCAAGGTCGAGCGTAGTCTTTCGGATATCAATTGAATCGCTGCGCGTATCCGGAGCGGTGTAGGGTGGTGGCAGCGTAGCGAGCAGCATTTTTCCCTTGGCACACCATTCGGCGGCAGGCAGCATTTTTTGAGAAAACACCGGAAATGCTGTCAAAACGGCGTAGGCAAGGAGTATTGTTCGCATAGACTTTTTTTTAAGGCCAATGGAGGATTTCGGATTGGCGCTTAACTCCAACGGCGTAGCCGAAGGCCCAAACCGATCATCAGCAGGCCGAAAAACAGGGCATAAAGTCCAAACAAAGCGCCGATAGAAATGGCCACGATTGGAGGTTGAAAAACAAGGAGCAGCCCAACAACCATAGAAATGCCTCCGGCAAGTGCCAAAAGCCATTCATTGGTTATCTCCTTGCGGACACGGTAAGCCAGCATAATTTCGAAAGCACCTGTGAGCAGGCACCAAAGGGCGAGATATAGCAATAGACGATCTGCTGCAATTTCTGGCGTAAGCAAGGCGGCGGCACCCAACCCGATACCGATTACGCCCTCCAGAAAGGCTACCCACCAGTCTTTGTCGTGCCCGCGCAAAGCCCAGCCTGAGAAGGCAGCCAAATGGCCGTCGGCCAAAAGGAACAGACCGATTAGTCCCACAAGCGTGTCGTACGAAAAACCTCGGGCAAGAAAGACAAAGGCAGCAAACGCCAATGCTACTGCCCCCCGAAGGGCTACTACCCACCATTGTTTGGCTAAAATCTGTAACATGGTTGTGTTGTTTGATTGCAAGGCTAGTTTTTAAACTTTTTGCTGTACTCCCGCTCCAGGCTGTCAACCAACATCTCGTAGGCGGGGTCATGCAGCGGGTTTTCATAGTCCTTGGTTTTGTTTTTGCCAAAAACCTTGAGTTTTACGGTGTTGTAGCGCTTTGGATTGAGTCGGAAGTCTTGCAATAACAAGGAAAGATGCCGTGTGGTACGCACCATTTGGGTGTAAAATTCCGGATCGTTCATCAGTTTGCCGATGGAGCCGTCTTTGTTGGTTAACCCGGCGGCAAGCGTGTCAAATCGGGCCATTGCCGACTGTGTAGTTTGCAGCGTAGAGTTCAGGGTACTAACGGATACGGTGAGTGAGTCCATCAATATTGCGGCTTTTTGCCCGCTTTTGTCAATACCCGCGCCCTTGAGCTGTTCGCTGAAGGCAGCCATGTTGTTGAGGGTGGAGGTAATACTCTGGTTGCTTTCTCGAATGGCACGAGTGATTTCGGCCGTGTTATTACCGGTGGCGGTTAACCCGGCTGTGCTGGCATCAAGAAACTTGTTGATTTTGCCGGTCATCTGAGCAATGTTGGCCAGGGATTCTTCGAGTGCCAGCAGCGTGCGGCCAATTCCTTGCGGGTTGTGCGGGTCGGCGATGGTGTCGTACAGGGCCGTTAACCCTAGGCGAAGGCGATCCATGTACACGTCCAATTCTTCGGGGTTGCCTAGCACACTTTCGATAAAGGATTTGGTACTGCCGTTCAGGTAGTCGCCACTTTGGGCGCAACCACTACCATCGCAAGGGTTTTCGATGACCAGGCTGATGGCCTTGCCGCCCATAATACTAGCGCTAACGATGACGGCTTTTGCATCCTTGGGCACGTCAACCCATCGCTCCACATTTATAGTGGTTATTATGGTCTTGTCGTCTGCGGGGTCAATAGAAATTGCCTTCACCATACCGACCTGATGACCGCTGACGTAAACCGGGCTGGAGGATTGGAGGCCTTCTACGTCATTATAGCGGACATAAAACGTCTGCGAGGCATGCAGCATGTTGATGCCTTTGAGGAACTGGAAACCCCAGACGCCTACTGCGATGGCTGCTACTGCGAGCAAGCCGATTTTAGTTTCGTTGCTAATTTTAAGCATATTGTGGTTGTTGAGTTCGGGAGTTAAGGTTACAAGCGTTGTAAAATCATCTCGGACAGGTCGAGTACCATGACCTGGTCGTTTTTTTCCTTAGCCTTGAGGCCATCTTGCAGCATGGTGATGCAAAACGGGCAGTTGGCGGCTACGATATCGGGATTTGTTTCGAGGGCTTCTTCGACGCGCGCCATGTTGATGCGCTTGTCGCCGGGTTTGTCTTCCTTCCACATTTGGGCACCGCCTGCGCCGCAACAGAGGCCATTTTTGCGCGAACGCTTCATCTCCACGAGATCGGCATCAAGGGATTCGAGCAGCGCGCGCGGGGCTTCATACACGTCATTGGCCCGACCAAGGTAGCAAGAGTCGTGGTAGGTGATACGTTTGCCGTTGAACGCGCCATTTTCCTTCATTTTCAGGCGGCCCGATGCAATGAGCTCTTGCAACAGCTGGGTATGGTGTACGACTTCATAGTTGCCGCCAAGCGCCGGATACTCGTTTTTGAGTGCATTGAAACAGTGCGGGCAGGCTGCTACTATTTTTTGAACGCCGTACATGTTCAGCGTTTCAATATTCATCATGGCCGTCATTTGAAACAAAAACTCATTGCCAGCGCGTCGTGCCGGATCGCCGGTGCAACGCTCGTCATTGCCGAGTATGGCAAACTCTACACCAGCATGATTCAGGATGTCACATACAGCCTTGGTTACTTTTTGAGCGCGGGAATCAAAGGAGCCAGCGCAGCCGACCCAAAACAGAATTTCGGGCGTTCGACCCTCGGATTGCAGTTCAGAAATAGTTTTGGCAAACATTTTTTTAGCGGGTGAGCGGGTGAGCGGGTGAGCGGGGTGAGCGGGGTGAGCGGGTGAGCGGGTGAGCGGGTGAGCGGGTGAGCGGGTGAGCAGGGTGAGCGGGTGAGCAGGGTGAGCGGGTGAGCGGGTGAGCGGGTG
>JBJXEZ010000003.1:0-3586 GCA_046153695.1 Saprospiraceae bacterium | reverse complement strand
GTTTATCCTTCAACTCTTTGAGCTGTTCGATAGTCATGCTGGAAACGGAAAATTTTAATGGTTAAAGGGTTTTGGGTTGCAGTGTTACAACCCATGAAAAGTGGTTTGTGAAAATCGTTGAACGATCTTCGCAAACCACTTTTCATCGGGCAAAGCAGGTTATTGGATAGATAGTTAGAGGCAAAATATGCTCTAACCCTCTTTCCAGCAATCAAGTTCCTTACAATACCTCTACATAGAAGATCAAATCTGAATTGGCCGGAATTGGGCCGGTGGCATTTTCGCCATAGCCGAGTTTGGCCGGAATAATCAGGATGACCTTGCCGCCGTGGTTGAGCTGCATGACACCTTCGTCAAATCCTGGAATCATCTGGCCCACACCGGCAGGGTAGCGGTACGATTCGCCCCGCTGGTAAGAGTTGTCAAAAGGAGTTCCGTTAGTCAGGCAGCCGTAGTAGTGTACGTTCACCTGTTCGCCGGTTTTGATTTTTTCCCCGTTGCCTTTTTCCTCTATGAGCATTTTCAGGCCGGAACCCAGCGTGGTGACACCGGCGAGCGTGCCGGCGGCGTAGCTTTTGACGGCTTCCTGTGTTTTGTTCTGAACCGACAAGTACTTGGCTTCCGATTCGGCTTGCGCTTTTTCTTTGTCTGCTTTGGTGATGATGTCCACCAAAACTAATTCGTGGCGCACTTCTTTAGCATCTTTGAGGCTTGGTGGCACGAATTTTTGGAGGAAGGTGTCAATAGTTTCGTAAACCGTGGCACTATCGCCTTCAGACATAAGCAGGACGGCATCGTAGATGGCCGGAACACGCTCGGGCAGTTTGTCTTTGGTGTACAGTTCGTACTCGCGCGGGCCGCCGAAGTTTGCCAGGGTGCTGGTCATGAGCGAGTCGCCAATCCAGACGTAACTCTGGACTAAAACGGTTTCGCCAGGCTGGGCCTTTTGGCCGCTTTTGTTGGTGTGGTTGACAAACCGATGCCCGTGCTCGGTTTTGATGCCATCGTTTTGGCAAGATGTTGCCAGAATTGCCGTTGCCACCAGGGCCGTGAAAAGGAAATTACGCATGTTGTGTTGAAATGAATTGTTTGCGAATGGATTCGAATATTTGATCGGTTGGGTAGGTCAATAGCCGGTTTTTAAAAGGGCGTTCGTATAGAGGGGAAGCAAGTCCCTGAATTTTTGAATAGTAGCCTTCAGGCTGTCGTGCGAGTAAGCGCCAGAGGCATTTTTGTGACCGCCCCCGCTGAAATGTGTGCGACAAATCTCCTGGACATCAAGGTCGCCTTTGGATCGAAGGCTGAGTTTGACGATGGTAGGCTGGTTATGGATCAGGGCGGCGAGCCGCACGTCGCGAATGGTCAGTAAATAGTTGACGATACCTTCGGTGTCGCCGCGTTGAATATCAAAATCCTCGTAGTCTTTTCGGGAAAGCCAGACGTAGGCTGTCCGGAATTCGGGCAGGTACTCCATGCGATTGGCCAGGCAGTGGCCGAGCAAGCGCAGGTTTTTCTCTTTTTGAGAGTTGAAAATCTTGTCTTGTACGCCAGTATCGTCCATGCCACGGTCAATCAGGTCGGCTACAATTCGAAAAACAGCGCTATTGGTTGCATGCTTGAACGACCCGGTGTCGGTGACGATGCCTGAGTACAGACACATCCCGACGGTAGGGTTAATTTTTTGCCCGTCGCCCATGTCAGTAATAAAGCGGTAAACCAATTCGCAGGTGCTGCTGGCTGCCGGTTCCGAAAACGTGTAATCGGCAATCGGGTCGGGGTACAAATGGTGGTCAATGAGGATGCGCGACCCGGGCAGGTTTTTGATGTATTCGCCCAGTTTGTCAATCCGGTTTAGCGCGTTGAAATCGAGAAAGATAAACACGTTTTTTTTGTTCAGCACCTGCTTGCACTCTTCCGTGTGGATGTCCCATATTAGAATCTCCTCAGCCAACGGCAAGAACTCGAACTCCGCTGGATACTCCGATGGGAAGAGTACATGTACCGTATGGCCGTACTGCTGCAAATAATGCTGCATGGCCAAAGCACTGCCGATAGCATCGCCGTCGGGGTTGCGGTGCGAAAATATGGCCACGTTTTGCGGGTAAAGCAGGAGATGTTTGAGTTCGGAAGGGATGATCATAAAAAAACGGCTGCAACAGTACGTTGCAGACGGGTGTTTCAGCGAGGCGTGAGATTTTATTTTTAAACAAAAAAAGGATAGGCATTTGCTCAAAAAAAATCTCGCATACATTTGCGCCAAGATTTGCTTAATCAAAACCTTACTCCTTAACTTTGAGCAACAAAACATTTACCATGATTAAGCCCGACGCAGTACGAGCGGGCAACATCGGCAACATCCTTCAAATGATTAACGCAGCAGGCTTCCGCATTGTAGCCATGAAGCTGACGAACATGACCAAGGACCGCGCCGGACAGTTTTACGAGGTTCACAAAGAACGGCCCTTCTATGGCGAACTTTGTGATTTTATGAGCAGCGGCCCCATCGTGGCGGCCATTTTGGAAAAAAACAATGCAGTAGAGGATTTCCGAAAACTCATCGGAGCTACCAACCCTGCCAACGCTGAAGCCGGCACCATCCGCAAACTCTACGCTACGAGCGTCGGCGAAAACGCCGTCCACGGTTCGGACAGCGACGAGAACGCCGCCAGTGAAGGGGCGTTCCACTTCAGCGGAATGGAGCTATACTGATCTTGAAATTGAAGCGTGTTTTGATACCACCTTCCTTGGCTAACGAGCCGGGGAGGGTTTTTTTTGCTTTTGGCTGTTAGCTGTTGGCTTCCGAATACGAGTACGTCACTTTGCACTTGAAAACCAGCAGCCAACAGTCGACGGCTTTCCAGAACGTAATGCCAAACCTAAGCGGTGTACTCGTATTCGGAAGCCAACAGCTAACAGCCAGTGGCCAACACCACTTTCCCAAATTGCGCCCCGGAAGCGATGCGTTCCAAGGCAGCGTTGCCGTCGGACAACGGGAAAACGGCGTCTACCACTGGAACGATCCGTTGCCGGGAAACAAACGCCAACATCTGCCCGAACTCCTCCGGCGAACCCATAGTAGAGCCAAGGATGCTGATTTGTTTCCAAAAAAGTATTTGCGGGCTGAGGTTGTTGATTTTACCCAGGGTGCCACCGTAAATACCTATTCGCGCACCCGGGTTGCAGAGGGCTGGTAACAAAGCAAATTCGTCGCCTCCCGCTGAGTCCACGACCACATCAAAGCCACCAGCCTGGGCTTTAAGCGTCTTGTCCCAGTCATCTGACCGGTAGTTGACACCCCCCGAAGCACCCATCCGAAGTGCTTTCTCGATTTTTTCATCGTTTCCGGAGGTGACAAAAACCGTTGCTTGAGCGGCCAATGCAAACTGCATGGCCATGAGAGCAACGCCACCGCCAATGCCCGTAACCAATACCCGTTCGCCAGATCGAAGGCCGCATCGGGTGAAGAGCATCCGGTAGGCAGTAAGCCCGGCGAGCGGCAGCGCTGCTGCCTGTTCCCAGGTCAGGTTTTCGGGCATGGGAGCCAGGTTGGCTCCAGGGATGGCGATGCACTCAGCCAATGTGCCGT
>JBJXEZ010000381.1:0-5335 GCA_046153695.1 Saprospiraceae bacterium | reverse complement strand
TTTTATGCAAAAAGCCTGTGGCGCCCGATCCGGCCCTCCATAATGCCGTTGCTGCGGTGACTGCCATTGCCTCCTGTGCTCGCTTTTAGGTCGAGTATGCCGACACCGGTCCCATCAGGCGGGACTTCAGGCTCTGCATCACCGTCGTGCCCGTGACCGGGCTGGACGTCGCCGAGGCGCTGCTTGTGGTGGTAGTGGTGGCGACCTTTTTGATCTTCGGGTACACGTAACGGATAAAAAGCAGGGTGGCGCCCACAGCGAGCACGGCAATGACCCAACGTTGTTTCAAAATGCGCATCATGGTTTTTAGAGTTTTGAGTTTCGGGTTTTGAGTTTTGAGTAGCCGAGCGTGGTGTCACGCGACGACCTTTTCCAGAATTCGCCCCAGGTAGCGCAGCACGCACAGCAGTCCGATGACGGCCAGTCCGATCAGTATCCAGGCCATGTAGGGGCGCCGCTGGCCGCTGCTCAAAAACGAGGCGACAGGGTTTTGCGGCATCGTTTGGCGGATTTGGTCAACCAGAAGTCGGGCCGGGGGTTTACCCGTCGTTTGCCGGATGGCGGTTAGTTCGGCGGCGTACAGGCCCATTTGATCCACGGGAACGTCGAGCAACTGCTCCAGCCAGTTCAGGAACACATCGGGCGACAGCCGCCCGGACTGCTCCTGGATGGCATACGAGATCGCATCCACGTTTGGAAGCGTCGCGGCACTGACGCGTCCTTCGGCAACCAGCCGGGCATACACACCCGTCAGGTTGTTGGTCGTGATCAGGTGTACCAGTTCGTCCGTTGAATACTGCGTTTGCACGGGGCAGAGGGGCGCTTTGGGGTGAAAAAGAAAGGCTGAACGGACCGGATGAAAACCCGGCCGGCCCGGCCGTTTAGTTCGCGCCGCGAAAGCCTGTGTAAATGGTCAGGGTGTACTTCCGTTTGCCGACCAAGCCCGGGATTTTCCACTGCGTATCACGGTCGAACAGGTTGGCCGCCGAACTCAGCGAGATGTCGGCGTACTTCAGATCGGTGCGCGGGAAGGCCTCCAGGTTCTCGAAGTTGCTCACGTCGATGCGACCAAAATCGCCTTCCGCGTTAATGTTGCGGCGAGAAAACATGATGTGATCGGGCAAGTCCACCACACTGTCGGAAGCAGCGCCGGCGGCTTTCTGGGCCTTGATCTGGAAAGCCGCGAAGGTGTACGGCGTGGAACAGAGGCGGTTGAGGAACACCGGGTAGCGGTTGCAGGTCGGCGAGCCGATGTACAAGGTGGCCTTGTTTTCGCTCACGTTGCAGGTGTCGCAGGACGACTCGTGGGTCTCGCTGGAGTCGCCGATATAGGCCACGCACTCCTGGTCCTCGTCGAATTCGCTGGTGTCGATCGTGAGCGTGATGTACTTCTCGACGGGCGCGCCGGCGCTTTTGGCCACCTGGCCGTCAATCGGCGAGCCGGGCGGCGTGACCTGCGGGCCGGTCACGTCCACCGTGGTGGCCACCAGGTCAGTCGGCATTTTTTTCTTGGTGTACTCGAGGCCCGCGAGAATCTGCTTGGAGATGTTGTTGGGCAGGGTTTGTACGAAATCCATTGGGGGGAGCCTTGGTTTTGAGGTGAATGGGTGCGTTTTTTGGGTGGTTGTTTGTGGGGCAAAAATAAGGGGTGGCACTGGACAGGCGTTTCGGATGTCTTGACTGGCTGTAATTCCTCACGTGTTGTTTTGGGAAGTTTCTGATTCAAGCAATTACTTGGGAATGTATGCTGGCAGGATTCCCTGCCCCCACAATCGTACGTGCAAGCGTGTACGCTTGTTGGTAGAAAGCCTGACTTCGTCATCGTACCCGACTTTTCCACCTACTGCACCGATACCGGCTCGTACTGAAGCACCAATACGTCCGTGCTTTTCAAGGGCAACAAGGCTATCGTGTGGCCCTTCCTGTCCACAAATTCCACCTCAAAATCGTCTTCTCCGAATACCTCCACCACGGTGCCGACCTGGCCGGCTTTGAGGCCGAGCGCTGGGATTGCCTGCAAGAGCGCGATGGTGTCTAATAGTTGAATTTTGTGTTCCATGATGTTGTGTTTTCAGCACAGGTTTGCACTTTATTACCCTTCATTAAAAATAACTCCAAGACGTAAAAAGTCATTTCATCTTTGGATTCTATCTCGCTTTTGGAGCAAACAATTATGTTGTGAAAATCATCTGGAAAATCTAAACAGGGTACACATAGTGACCTAAGCCGAGAGCAAGTTGTTGTCTTGTCAGTACCTATTATGAACTTGACAACATTGGGATTCGGTAAATACTGCTGATTCAGGCTATCGTTAATCTCTTTGTTTGAGAAGTCATACTCAAGTAAAACAACGAGCCTCGCGTTGCGCATGTGGTTATCGAACTGATCTTTCGTGGTCGCTAATGGCGGCAAAGGGGAATCAAGCGACTTCATGTTTTTGAGGGTGTTTATTGCTGCAGGAATTAATGTATCCCCAAAGCGTATGCCGCTATTGTCGATTTCAATTAATGTCAGACTCTCCACGGAGAACTTAGAAGATGTGATAAAGATACAATTTTTCATTATTAATAAATTTAAGTGAAAAAATTCAAATCTCCAGAGCATAATCTTGAGATTCGGTGCTTATTCTCTCTTAAGATAGTACAATCCTGCCCTTTTTCCAAGCGATTCCACACATTTCTTCAATGATGGTTCCGCTTTTCGTTTAAGACATGTGCGATACCGCTTTTATCTCCGATACTAATTCGGCTATGTGCGGTTCATCCACCACTAATACGGCGTCATGCACAAAACCCCTTGTCGCTAATTCCGCCCGGATTCCGAGTTTACACTCCCCTGGGATAATAAACTTCTGAAATGTTCCGGGGAAGTCAGGCTGTTCTTCGAGTGGCTGGGTAGCAAGATTATCTGGCTGTGCCACAAAAACTCCGTCTTGGTAATTTCGTCTGCGTTCCGCTGTCTCCTGTTCTGCGGTATCCGAATCCGAAAAATCCAACTTCACAAAACAGGTCTCAGAGAGGTACGGATACTCAAATCGCAGAAAACTGGAGGTAGCAGGTGTTTTTGGCAGTAAAACCCAAAACTGGCCATCGTTGCTTTCTCCCTCCTTGAGGTTCCATTTAGTTGCAAAAAACAACGCGATTTCCCAGCTCCAAGACCAGTCCAGCAGTCGAGTAGGAAGTCCATAATGTTGGACCTGAGCAGGCAATTCCCATGAAAACAAGTTTGGGTCATTCCACCGGTTAAGCAGAAGTTTATGCTTCTGTTCTGCCGTTGTAAGCCTCTTTAAAAACTCATCAAGAAGTTTCCTTTCCATGTCGGCTGGAGAATCATAAGTGGCAAAGGCTGACGGATTCCGAAAAAGTGACGGTATGAGTTTGTACGACTCTGAGCACTGGCCCCGAAATAATTCAAACAGTCCTGATTCTTCGGGCCTCAGCCTTCTGAGGCGAATCTGCTCGACGATTTGCTTGGCTTCTTCAATGCTTTGGATGTAGTTTATCATTGTTTTTTCTTCTAAGATTACACAATCCTCCCCATTTTTCAAAGGACTCCGGTAATCATTGCGATGATTACTTTCTTGCCCTTGCCGGTATTCTTGTCAACAACACGCGGCAGAACTTTTGGGGTTGCGCCCCAAACCCCGCTCTGTTTCCCCCCTCTCCTCCGCACTGCCCTGGATGCGGTGGGCGACCCGGCAATTCCTGTTATTATTGTTCCACGAGCCGCCGCGCAAAACCGCTTTTGGCACCATGCCCGCCACAAAAGTCGCTTTCTCAAAAAAAATTTCGGCTTTGCCGAATGACCCAAAAAATGCTCGCAAGACCCGCCCCTTGCTCCGTTCCGCGTCTTGCTGCGCTCCCAGGATGCTCAATAGATGGGCCGGCATGAGCAAGCCACCTCACTGGGGGGACGAAGCGAGGCGGAAGCCGAGACGGCTGCGCCGATGCACCGGCGTGTCGTTGCTGCGGTACGAGACGCGGCAATTCCGCGCGCTGCCGCTCCACGAGCCGCCGCGATACACGCGGCCCGAGCCTCTCGGGCTGTCCACCCAAGCCCGTCCGTCCGTTGGTGCACCGTTATAATCGCTGTGCCAGTCGTCCGCGCACCACTCCCACACGTTGCCGCTCATATCGTACAGACCCAGTTCGTTCGGCTTTTTGGTGCCTACCGGCCGAGTGGTTTTTTGGCTACCGAAGGTATTGCCTTGTTTAGCGTTGGCACTGTACCAGCCCATCTCGTCGAGGTTGTTGCTGCCGCTGTACCGGTACCCGGCCCCACCCCGGCCCTCCCCAACCGGGAGGGAGTTTTTCCCGCACCGCGCCGCGTACTCCCACTCCGCCTCCGTGGGCAGGCGGTAGGTCTTGCCCGTCAGCGTGTTCAGTTCTTTCAGGAACTCCTGTACCTCGTTCCAACTGATGCCCTCCACCGGGCACTCGTCGCAGCCTTTATTGTACAGTTCCCGCGGATCGCTGCCCATTACGGCCCGCCACTGGGCCTGCGTCACCTCGTACTTCCCGATATAAAAATCGTGGAGGGTCACGCGATGGGCTGGCTTTTCGTCTACATAAGCATCCGGATCATCATCCTCACTCCCCATCCAAAACGTCCCCCCTTCCACAAAAACCATTTCCGGCTCCCACTCAAACCGCGGCTGCAAAATCGCCACACGCGGCTTTTCCACCGGGGGTAGAGGGAGCAAAGCATCCCCGCGCAGCACAGCAAACAGCAGGGTTGCCAGATCAACCGGCGTACCCTCCAGCGCCGCGTCAAAACAGCGCAGCAGGTGCCGGGAATCGTGCGCCTCCGGCAGCCCGGTGCGCCAGTCCTGCGTCCGGAGTTCGTCGGCCCGGAAATACAGGCTTTCGCTACCGCCCCGGCCCTCGTGGCGGACAGGGTTGGCGGCCAACAGGCGCAGTTCGAGCAGCAGCACCAGCAGGGCAAAATCATCTATTCGTTTGTCGAAGGCATCCACTGTGCGGGCGGGGTGCCGGTACAACGGGCTGCCGAGTTCCCGCGCGGGTTGGCCCTTCATGGCGGGCACATACATGCCGTCGTAGTCTAAGAGCACGGGCTTGCCGTCGGGGCGCACCACGATGTTGTCGGGTTTCAGGTCGCCGTGGGCGAAGGGCTGGGAGAGCAGCCAGAAGGCAAACCAGTTGAATTCCGCAATCAATTTTTCCAGGGCCGCGCGGTCGTCGCGGGCGCAGCAGGGGCGCACGTACTCGCCGAGGGTGACGCCTTCGGCCCAGTCCATAGCCAGCACGGGAAAATCGCGCTCCCCGGCCGCCCTGCTGTTCACCCACAGGTCCTCGTCGTGGTACTCGTACCGCAC